>CAZMXX010000246.1:0-6275 GCA_964570315.1 uncultured Anaerolineaceae bacterium
TTCTACGCTTTGCAGTGCAAGTGTCATGGCAGGACTGTATTTCTGGCTGGGAAACAGAGAATATGCGATTGAATATCGCAAATGTCGCAGCTGGGCAGCACTGTTTCTGGCCGCGTCACTTGTCTCTCTGGGGGTAATATTCTCCATGAATTGGCAAGTAAGGCTGTCTCTGTGGTGTGTGTTCATTTTAATGATTGCAGGCATGCTGATTACTCCGAATGACAGAAGTCGTCTGCGAAATTTTCTATTAAGAGTCCGGCAGGCGGATCAGTGAAAAGAATGGGGCTCAATGAGGTGATTTTTCATGAATATAGTAACCATTGTTGGTGCTCGACCACAGTTTATCAAGGCTGCTGCAGTGTCGCGTGCCATTAGAAAGCACAATAATGAAAATCCGGAGGATGGAATTCATG
The DNA here is from genome assembly GCA_964570315.1 of uncultured Anaerolineaceae bacterium. Classification (GTDB taxonomy): domain Bacteria; phylum Chloroflexota; class Anaerolineae; order 4572-78; family 4572-78; genus JANTHQ01. Next base: position 414 of record CAZMXX010000246.1, read on the forward strand.
AAGTGATCGTACATACTGGCCAGCATTACGATGAGAATATGTCGCAGGTGTTTTTTGATGAATTGGATATTCCTAAGCCGGATTACAATCTGGAGAGCGGTGGTGGTACCCATGGAGCTATGACTGGACGGATGCTGGAAAGTATTGAGCATGTATTGCTTGTCGAGCAATCGGATTGGGTGTTGATATATGGCGATACCAATTCAACGCTGGCCGGAGCAATTGCGGCATCCAAGCTGCATATTCCCGTAGCCCATGTAGAAGCAGGGTTGCGGTCATTTAATATGAAGATGCCCGAAGAGATTAACCGGGTCCTGGTAGATCGGGTATCTACCATTCTTTTCTGTCCTACAGAAACTGCAGTGAATAATTTGAAGTCGGAGGGGATGACGCAGGGAGTTCTGAATGTAGGTGATGTGATGTACGATGCTTCTTTGTTCTATCGCGAGATGGCCAGAGAGAAGAGTACGATCCTAAGAGGATTGTCATTAAAACCGAAAGAATATGTTTTGGTGACCTGCCATCGGGCCGAAAACACAGACGACCCGATACGATTGGCCGGTATAGTTCAGGGGCTTGCAGCGATTGTTGATCTGGTACGTGTTATTTTCCCCCTCCATCCAAGAACTCGGAAGGCTCTGGAAGAGACAGGTTTGTTTGAACGATTGGGGCAGGTGGAGGTGCTAGAACCGGTTTCCTTTTTGGATATGGTCCAACTAGAAGAATCTGCCAAAGCGATTGTGACCGATTCTGGAGGGGTGCAAAAAGAGGCATATTTCTTTGGCGTCCCATGCATCACCATGAGAGATGAGACCGAATGGGTTGAGACCGTGGACGCTGGGTGCAATTATTTGGTTGGTGCTGATGCCAATAAGATATTGGCTGCTTATGCAAATCTGAGCGATATTTGTCTGGAAGATAGTTTTAATGTTCCACTCTATGGGAAAGGTGATACAGCGAATCAAATTGTTTCGTGTATGTTGAAGACTCAGGTTGAATTTCAATGACACAACAGATTTTGGTTATTAGTTTTTCGCCTCTGGACAGGGATCCTCGGGTGAGGAGGCAGATTGCTTCGTTAAGAAAAGCCGGCTACCAGGTAACGGCTGCCGGATTGACTGACCCTGGCATGGAGCAGGTGGAATTCTGGACTGTGTCGGCACATCCCGAAGCATTGGTGGACAAAGTGTTTGCAGCCTTGAAGCTAAAATGTGGTTTTTATAATGCCTATTATCAGTCGCTTGGGCCGGTACGTGTTTTCATTGAGCAATGGCAAAAACGGGGGAAACCAACATTTGATTTAATTGTTGCCAACGATATTGAAGCCTTGCCTGTGGCGTTGGAAGTTGCCAATGGAGCGCCTGTATTTGTGGATGCGCATGAGTATTCGCCTGCAGAGTGGGGAGATGTTTTCTGGCGTTTCTTTTTTTCCGGATTCAAGGATTGGCAATGTCGGACATATTTGCCTGAAGCTTCTGCAATGAGCACAGTGTGCCAAGGTATTGCAGATCTCTATAAAAGTGAATATGGGACTGAGTCATTCGTGATTTACAATGCTCCGGCCTATAGAGAGGTTTCCCCTTCATCTGTTAGCTCTGAATGTATCCAGCTTGTGCATCATGGAGGTGCTCTGCGTAGCAGAGGTCTTGAAACAATGGTCGATATGATGCGGTTGTTGGATGACAGGTTCCAGTTCCATTTTTATTTGGTTGCTAGTGCACCAGCCCAGGTAAGCTATCTTAATGAATTAAAGAGCAGTGCTTCTTCAATGGGTGATAGGGTTATATTCCATGATCCTGTTCATTCAGACAAGATCACCGAAGAAATCAACAGGTATGATATAGGTGTGTATCCACTGAAGCCCAATAGTGTGAATAATGCTTTAGCACTGCCGAATAAGTTTTTTGAGTTTGTTCAGGCTCGGCTTGCTATTGTAGTTGGGCCATCGCAGGAAATGGTTCGGTTGCTAAAAGAGCATGACCTTGGAGTTGTATCCAAAGACTTCACAGCAGAGGCAATGGCTCAAGAATTGTCAAATTTAACGGACGAAAATATATGGCAATTCAAACTCAATTCAGATATTGCCGCCAAGGGTCTTTGCTATGAAGCGAAGGAACCGATATTTCTTGAGACCGTTCGCAGGCTGGTGAACTGCTGATGTGTGGCGTTTATGGCTGGGTGTCGGGGCGCAATTGTCCCGTTATGAATGGTGCGGAAGTGGTGGCCTCGGCGCTGCGGGCAATGCAGCACCGTGGTCCGGATGATCATGGAGTCGTATATCGCACCATGGATGCGCAATGGCAGGATACGCAGGAGGGTTTGAAAAAGCCTACTGTTCTGTTGTTGGGGCATGTGCGTCTCTCCATTCTCGATTTGTCCCCATTGGGAAGACAACCTATGGGGACGGCCGATGGGCGATATCGCATTTCCTTCAATGGCGAGGTGTATAATTATGTTGAGCTGCGGCGTGAGCTTGAAGCCTCCGGCGTAGTTTTTCGCACCCATACCGATACGGAAGTCGTGCTCCAGGCATTTGCCCGTTGGGGGTTGGAATGCATGAATCTCTTTACGGGCATGTTTGCGATGGCGATTCATGATGCAGTTGAAAACAAGCTGTATCTGATTCGTGACCATTTTGGTATCAAGCCATTGTATTACGCCACCCCTGAAGGAGGTTCCATATGTTTTGCCTCGGAGTTATCCGTGTTGTTGGACTTTCCGGGCGTGGCACGGCGGGCAAACGCTCAGCGTGTTTACGATTATCTTCTCTTTGGTGATTACGATTCCAGTGAATCGACAATGATCGACGGAGTGCGTCATTTGCCACCGGCGCACTATCTGACAGTGGATTGCGAGAATGGACTGATCGTGGAGAAACGGCGATACTGGAAACTGGATATCAAGCGTACCGTTGATCTGGGATTCAATGTAGCTGCCGAGCAATTCCGCGAAATGTTTCTTCGGAATATTCGTTTGCATTTGCGAAGTGATGTGCCCCTGGGGGCGGCACTTTCTGGTGGGGTGGACTCATCGGCGGTGACTTGCGCCATTCGCTATCTGGAACCAGATATGCCATTGAAGACATTTACCTATGTGGCAAGTGGAACCGAGTTGGATGAGGAACATTGGGCTGATGCGGTGATTCGCCGGGTACGCTCAGAACCGTTTAAGGTTCGCCTTCATCCCCGGGAGTTAGTGGAAGATCTGGACCGGCTGATTTGTGCCCAGGGCGAGCCTTTCGGCAGCACCAGTATCTATGCCCAATACCGTGTGTTTGGGATGGCTCGTGAGGCGGGTGTTACGGTGACGCTGGATGGACAAGGCGCGGATGAGATGCTGGCGGGATATATGGGCTTCCCCGGCGAGCGCCTGAAGAGTCTGATTATGCAGGGGCAAATCATGCAGGCATGGCAATTTTTCCAGGCCACTACACGGTGGCCCGGTCGTTCAAAAGCGGACGTGTTCAAACGTTTGCTGGCTCAGTTTACGCCGCGATGGATGTATCCATTTGCTCGTTCCCTGGGGCGGGGTAGCGTTGCGCCGTCGTGGCTGAATGTCGACTGGTTGAGATCGCATGGCGTCCGGATGGATTTGCCGCGGGTGGAATCAGTTTACTCAACAGGTCGTTACTATGTTCGTCGAGAACTTGCCAGGCAACTCACGCAACGCGGGTTGCCAGCGCTATTGAGGCATGGGGATCGTAATTCCATGCATTTCTCAATCGAAAGCCGGGTGCCTTTTTTGACTCGCGAGATGGCAGAATTTGCTTTGAGTCTACCGGAACACTATCTGATTGATAAAAAGGGGAGAACCAAGGCGGTTTTCAAGGAGGCAATGCGGGACATTGTGCCGGATACCATCCTTGATCGGCGCGATAAGGTAGGTTTCGCAACGCCTGAGCAACAGTGGCTGATGGATCTCGACCCTTGGGTAAAGGAAGTGCTTTCCGGTGTGGAGCATGTTCCCTGTTTGAATGGTGTAGAACTGAGACGGGCATGGGAAGATATTGTGGCTGGTCGATGCACCTTTGACTGGCAGGTATGGCGCTGGCTTAATCTGATTCGTTGGACCCAAATGAATGGGCTATCAGCTGACTAGTTCATGATATTACATCGATTTTCCGGCAGGCCAGAATGAAAATTCTTATTGTTTCATATTATTTCCCGCCATTTAATCAAGTGGGCTCTGTAAGGGTTGGCAAGTTTGCAAAATATCTATCGAGAAATGGACATGATGTCCGTGTGCTTGCATGTCAAAATGTTCCATTGCCTTCTTCTCTGAAGGTGGAGATAGACGAATGCAATGTGATTAGAAGTGGATGGATTGATGTCAATTGGCCTATTCGAATGCTGCTGGGGCGATCTAGAATTGAGTCGAAGGGGTATGAAGTTGAAGAGTCAAAAAGCCGATGGGTTCTAGGTTGCAAGAAATTATATCAATCGCTTGTTCATTTTCCTGATGCCCAGGTGGGTTGGCTATTCCGCGGAATTCGTTCTGGAAAGAAGCTTTGTAAACATTGGAAGCCCGATATTATATATGCGAGCGCGCCGCCAGTGACATCACTTTTTATTGCATCATCCTTGGCAAGGCATTATGAGGTTCCATGGTTCGCGGAATTTAGAGATTTATGGGTTGACAACCATTATCGGGAGGTCCCCAAGTGGAGACATGTCGTTGAGTCTATATTGGAGCGCCGGCTTCTTTCTTCCGTATCCGGGTTGGTGACCGTATCAGATCCATTAGCGGAGAGTTTGCAAAGCAAATATCCGGGCATTCCTGTATTGGTTTTGCCCAATGGATTTGATGCTGAAGACTACCACCGGCCCGTTGATGCTATATCCTATTTTGACGACAAATTTCTAAATCTGGTCTATACGGGAATGCTTTATTCGGGTAGGTATGATTTGGATAAGTTTTTCATGGCCCTGTCCCAAGTCGGTGAGCGATCGCGCATCGCAGTGCATTTTTTCGGACGGTATATCCGGCTGGCAGAACGAGAAGCGAACCAGGCTGGAGTTTCAGAAAATGTGCATTGTCACGATCCAGTTCCCTATCAGCAATCTATAGTCTTGCAACGGCAGGCAGATATATTATTGATGTTTCTATGGAATGATCCAAGTCAGAAAGGTGTTTATACAGGCAAGCTATTTGAGTATCTTGCTGCGAGGCGCCCGATTCTGGCTATTGGTCCAAAGGCAAATGCTCCTGCAAGGCTTATTACGGATCGCGGAGCGGGTTTGGTCTCGGAGGATCCTGAAGAGATTGCAAGCTGGCTTGCTAATCATTGGCGGACAAAGTTGAATAAAGGGAGCATTCCGGGGTTAAATAGGGATGTTTGTCGAGGCTTTGAGCGTCAGGAACAAGTACGAAAACTCGAGGAATTTATTTGCTCTTGCCTGTCTAAATAGCATGCTTTCTTCTGCTATGAAGCAAAGTGTGAGTGCTGACACAAGAAAAGTCTCATGGGATTAAATTTTATGAAACCAAAATCGGAATTTGAGCATGTCGTATTCGTTTCAACTGTACCCTATTTCTTGGTATCACAGCTTGGGGGCGTGATCCGGAAGATTCTTCAGGAGGGGAAGAAGGTCAGCGTCATAACTTCTTCCGGGAGGGAAATATCAGAACTTCCTGAACATAAAAATCTTTATATTCACACAATCGAAATAGCCCGCAAGGTTTCACCTGTGCAGGACTTTTGGACTCTAATACAACTATATAGGTTTTTCAGAGTCAGCGAAATCGATATTCTTCATTCAACTACACCAAAGGCTGGGTTATTGTGTGCAATTGCTGGAAAGATAGCTGGTATTCCTATTCGTTTGCATACGTTCACAGGTCAGCCCTGGGTCACACGAAGCG
>CAZMXX010000247.1:0-6175 GCA_964570315.1 uncultured Anaerolineaceae bacterium
GTGGGGCACAGACAGGATGTGGCGCAGGCAGAAGCCCTGCTCGGTATGCTGGATGATTTTTTCGCGGGGTTGGTGGGGGCAATGGACGCGCGGAAGACGCTGCTGCTGGTTTTCAGCGACCACGGCAATCTGGATGACCTTTCGACGCGCAAGCATACCTTTGCGCCCGCCCTGTGTCTGGCACTCGGCGCGGAACACCGGCAGATACAGACCATGCACGCCCTCACCGACATCGCTCCGTTCATCATCTCGACGTTGGGGGGATAGTTTGCCTTTTTGTGGGGAGCGGGTATCATTCAGACAAAATATTCATCAAACAACAGGTGATGTATGACCACGATGTTAATTCGACAAGCTTTTACCGCCGGTATGATGTTTCCGACATATCTCGGCACGATGGAGACCCTTCAGCGACATATGCGTGAGCAGTATGAAATGCTGCCCATCCCCGTGGGCGCGTTCGATGCCTTTGCCGCCCGCGCCGCCGAGAAAAACGTCACCCGCCTTTTGGTGCTGACGGAAGATTTCTGCCCCGATTCGGTGCTGAATTTGTCCATCGCCGCCCGGCTCGTGGATGCGGTGCGGACAATTTCACTGCGCATCGTCCGTCGGGATGATTTCTGGGATATCGCCAACGAATTTCCTGCCGCTGACGGGTACAATCACATTCCCACCCTGCTATTTTTAACGGATGATTTTTCGGTGGCGGGGGTATGGCACGAGCGTCCGGCGGCGGCGCATGCGCTGGTGAAAAAATTTGTGGCGGAAAATCCGGAGCCGCCCCGCGAAACTCCCACCGGCGAGCGCAACCGCGCTTTTCTGCATTGGCGCAAAAAACGGCTGGAATTGCAAAAGACAGCATACCGTGAAGGCTTGTGGCGCGAATCGGTGCAGGAATGGCTGGCGTGCCTCGCCTGAACGGGCGTTATCCCCAAACTGAAATTGCGAATTGCCGCCGAATCGGGTATTATATGTAGGCGTGACCCGCCAGAGCTTTCGGCGGGTTCTCTTTTGGTAGAAAGGCAATAAAAATGTTTGAACGATTAGAATCACTTGAAACACGGTACAACGAATTGATGAACCTGATGTCGCAATCCGAAGTGGCGACCAATCCCGATTTGCTGCGGAAATACGGGCAGGAACAATCGGATTTGGAACCGACGGTGCAGGCATTTCGGCAATACAAGCAGTTGAAGCAGGAATTGGCGGACGTGCGGGAGATGCTTGATGCGGGGTTCGATGACCCGGCGGAACGAGATATGTTCCGGGATGAAGCCGCCACGCTGGAAGCACAGGTGGCGAAATTGGAAGAAACACTGCGCCTGATGTTGCTGCCGAAAGACCCCAACGACGACAAAAACGTGATTGTGGAAATCCGCGCGGGGGCAGGGGGAGATGAAGCGGGGCTTTTCGCCGCCGACCTTTTCCGCATGTACACCCGTTACGCCGAAAATCACCGTTGGAAAACGACGATGCTCAGCAGCAACGCGAGCGGTATCGGCGGGTTTAAAGAAGTGATTTTTCTGGTGAAGGGGAAGGGCGCTTATTCCCGCCTCAAATACGAGAGCGGCGTGCATCGGGTGCAACGTGTGCCCAGCACCGAGAGCAGCGGGCGCATCCACACCTCCACCGCGACGGTGGCGGTGCTGCCGGAGATGGAAGACGTGGAAGTGGACATTGACCCCAATGACATCCGCGTGGATATTTTCCGCTCCAGTGGACCCGGCGGGCAAAGTGTCAACACCACCGACTCGGCGGTGCGTCTGACGCACGTGCCCACCGGATTGGTCATTACCTGTCAGGATGAAAAGAGCCAGTTGCAGAACAAAATCAAAGCGATGTCCATTCTGCGGGCGAAATTGTATGATATGGAGCAACAGCGACAGCAAGCGGAACTCGGCGCGGCGCGGCGCTCACAGGTGGGCACAGGCGACCGCAGCGAGAAGATTCGCACCTACAATTTCCCGCAAACCCGCGTCACCGACCATCGCATCGGGTACACCAGCCACCGCCTGCCCGCAATTTTGGATGGCGAGATTGATGAATTCATCGACGCGCTCGTCAACCACGCCCAAGCGGAGCAGTTGAAATCGCTGAATGGGTGAGGCGGGGGATTGGAAATTGGTTGTTGATTGACTGATAAATCTTTTTTGGACGCAGATACACGCAGATTTTCGCTGATAGTCAATCGCAATACCTCAATTTTACTTTTTCGCAATGGGACGGTATCCGATTTTACCTTATAAACGTTAAACGTTGAAAAATATGGAAATCTGCGTTTTTCAGCGTTTATCTGCGTCCTATAAAAATATCAGCGAGTTTTGCCAGTCAATCGGGATTGGTTGTTGCATCTCCAATTACCAATTTCTACTTTTCTCCACGCGAGATTTTCACCAGTTCTTCCACGGTTATGCTGGCGACCAGCGCCGCCAGCGATACCGAAATCAGCCCCAAAATGACGGGCATATAGCCGCCCAGCGCCATTTCCCCAATCACAATCACCGCCATACCGATGACCGCAAACGGGTTGATGGCAAATAGCTTCAGCGCGTTTTTCAGTGCCGGACGGAAGCCCGGCGTTTCCAGATGCGGGTACATTGCCAGCGTCAGCAGTTGCAGGATGAGCCAGACGATGAGTACCCCGTAAAAAAACTGCCCCACAAATGCCGCCCAAACGGCTTCCATTGCCTGATAAAAAATGACATTCGACACCAGCATCACCACCACCAGCAGGTTGATGCCCCCCCAGATGAACATCGGTTTGGGCGGTTGTTTCATGCCGTCCACAAATGTGCCGAACTTCACCGCGTTCCCCAAACTGATTTGATAGGTGAGCCAGAACAGTCCGAAGAGCGCCGGCGGAATGGCGAACATCACCACCGACCCTGCCAGCATCAGCAGGGCAGAACCGCGATTGATGCCCGTGATGACCAGCGTCGGTCCCGCCAGCAGTGCCGCCAGCGTGATGATGTTCGCCAACACCAGATGAATGATTTCTTCCCAGCCGTAAATGGCTGTTTTTTTGAGAATATCCCAGATGACGACCATAATGATGTTTCAGGTTTCAAAGTTGCAGAGTTGCAGGGTAGCAAGGTTGCAATCGTATTTCGTATTGCGTGCTTCGTAAAATTACGAATTACGAATTACGAGGTACGAATGACCAACCCCTATTCTACCCCAACCAACGGCACAATAGCAAAATCGTCAGGGGTCAACTCACCGACCGGCGTGGTGCTGGACGGGTAATCGCCCAGAAATGCCGATTGGTCGCCCGCGAATGCCACATCAATGATGCGAGTGTGGTTGGTGTCATTCGGTGCGCCGCCGAACCGCCATTGCTGCGATACGGCTTCCACGTCGCGCACGCGGCGCACACCCGCCGAGGGGAACCCTTCCTGCCCCAGCACCACCGCCACGTATCCCCAATCGGCGGGATTGCCTTCCGGGAACAGCGCACGCGGCACGCGGATGGTCACTTCGCCGGACGGGTTGACAATCACGCGCACATTTTCGCCGCTCACTTCCACCGGGTTGCCCGCCTCATTCGGCGTCAGTACTTTCTGACTCCACCCTTCAACCCACACCGCGACATCCCAGCCGTTTTCCGCCGCGAGAGACGCATTTCGCCCCTCCAGCAATTTTCGCGCGCCGGTTCCCGCGCCGGGGTCGGTGTCCACATAAATGTCAAAGGTCTGCACCGACAGATTGATGCCCGAATCCCACGGGTTGTTGATGGGTGCGGCGAGCTTGAATTTGAAAACCATCGTTTCGTCATCGGCGGCGGCAGTGAATGCCGTCAGGTCGAATGAGCCGGGGATGAACACGCCATCGTTGGGATAGGTGTACGTGCCGATGCCCGTATCGTCGCCGGTGGGGTCGGTGATGCTCAGGAACGGCTCGATGGCGTTCAGGTCGGGGAAGATGAACTGTGCGGGACCGTCGGCGGGAACGATTTGCGCGTCGGGCGCGCCGGGATTGCTCATCACCACCCGCAGCGTGCCGGTATCGCCCGCCAGCGGTTCACCCGTTTCTTTCACCGGCACGGCGATTTCCACCGTGCGCCCGTCTAGTGCCGTGACGGCGTTTTTCAGCGATGTGCCCGTGATTTTCCCGCTGGAAATATCCACCGTGCCGATGAATGACGGCGTGAAGCCGACATAATCCCCACCGGGCGTTTGAGCGGATTTGTCCGGCTGGGCGGGAACGTCCAGATACAGGTTGATGGTCTGGTCGCCCAAATCAGCCCAGGGCGAGTCGGCGTCGAGCCGGAAATAGAAGTTGTCGGTGTCGAAGCCGTAATACAACGCGGAAATCACATCGCCCGCGCGGGCTTGTGCGCCGCCCGCCACCAGATATTGTCCGGCGGCAGCCCATTCCGTTTCATCGCCGATACCGTCGATTTCCGGCGAAATTGTGCCGCTTACCGCCCGGCTGGGTGATTGCGGACGGTCGGGGATGATGGGGGTGTCCACAAACGCGGGCACGGGCTCATCGAGCGTTTCATACACGCTGCGCAACAGCGCGCGGAAGCCGGTATCGAAATAGCGGTCGTCGCCCGAATTTTGGTCGCTGCCGTACCACCAGAACCAGTCCGAGCCTTCCGCCAGTAGCATATAATCCTGCGCCAGCGCCAATTTTTCGGGCGTGGTCTCTTTCGATTTGGCGAGGTCGTATTTTCCCAGCATTTTGCGGGTTTTGCGCAGATAATTCCACGCAACATTTTCTTCCGGCTCGCCAATCCACGTGCCGTAATCGCTGCTGAACCATGCCCCCGCCCAGAGGTTATCGAGCTTTTGCTGGTCGGGGAACATAGTCAAATATTCGCTAGGGGTCACGGTGACGATGGTGTCACTTTCGGATAATTTTTGATACAGCGCCCGCAAAAAGTCCACGCCGTCGTTGTCGTAATTTTCCCAGGCGTTTTCACCGTCCAAAATCACGCTGATAATGTGCGGACCTTCCGCGCCGTCGGCTTTCAATTCCGCGCGGATAGCCTCGATGCGATTGATGAAATCGGCGGCGGCGACGTTGGGCAGCAGCCCGGAATATTCAAAGCCGATTAAATCGCTGATGCGCAAATCGCGGAAAAAGACGGCGACGGGCGGCTTGTCTTTGTGCTGAACATAATACGGGCGATAGAGGGCGTCGGCTTGCTGCACCACATCGTTGGCGTTGCGGGTGAAGCCGTCGATGCCCAGCGATTTCGCCAGCACCGGCTCGCCGGTGGCAATCCAGTTGATATTGTTGTTGGCAAGATAGACCACAATATCCTGCGCCACCGCACCTTCGCCGGGCCACATCCCGCGCGGGGGCTGCCCGAATTTTTGTTGATACACGTCGATGGCGCGTTCAAGCTGGGCGTTCACATCCTGCGGCACGGCGAAATTATCTTTCAGCGCGGCTTTCGGGTCGCCAATGGTTGCCAGTTTTGTGTTCAAAATCAGGGGCAGGATGGGATGGGCATACGGCGAGGTGGTCACTTCGATTTGCCCGGCATCCTGCAATTTTTTGTGCAGGGGGAGGATTTCAGGGATGATGCGGTCAACCTCGGCGAAAATGGTGGCTTTATCCGCTTCCGAGAAACCGCGGTCTTTTTCCACCAGCGATTTCAGCGGCTCTTGCGCCAAAAATGACGGGTCGAACCACGCCAGATTCCACCATACCTGCAAATCGCGGAAATCCTGAGTGGTGAAAGTTTCCAGCGCGGCGGCGATGGTCTCCGGTTCGCTGTTTCGCCCGCGCAGGTTGAGCAAGCGTTTGTAGCCGGGGAAACGGGCAATCACATGGTCCCAATTCGCGTCGAAAAAACGGGTCAGGATGAATGTTTTCTGCTCATCGGTCAATTGGTCGGCGGGGATTTCCGTCAGCACGCGGTATTGGTCTTTCGCGCCCGCCGCCAAATCGTCGAGTTGGCGTATCAGCACGGGGGTGAGGTTGAAGGTGACGTGCACGTTGGGGAATTCGCTGACCAGCGCCGCCATATCGTAATAATCTTTGGTGGCGTGGGCGCGCGCCCACGGGCGGGTGTAAACGCCGGCGTCATCTTTATAATAGAGGGGTTGATGCTGATGCCACATCAAATTCAGGTAGATGACATCTTTCTGCGCTTCCGGGGTTGCCGGGGCGGGGGTGTCGGTGGGCACGGCGGCAACGGGGGTGTCGGTCGGTACAGCGG
>CAZMXX010000248.1:0-6163 GCA_964570315.1 uncultured Anaerolineaceae bacterium
GTCCAGCACCGGATTGAAATTTTCATCGGTCACGGTGACGATGATATTCGCCGTGCTGGAACCGTCCGCCACAATTTGGGTGGGGCTGGCAGTGACCACCGCGCGCGCCGGGTCGCCCGGCAAAAACGTCACCGAACCATCGCCGGAGATGGTGGAAACGGTATTCCCCTCCCCTTCAATTGAAATGGGGAACACGCCCGCATGGGTGTTGGTGGTCATCACTGCGCGGAATTGTCCGCCGGTATAAATGCCGGTGGCATAAATCGGCGGGAAAGATGGCACGGTGACGGTCAACGGGGTTCCGGCGGCGATGGGGTTGCCGAAAGCATCGGTGAGATTGGTAACGGTCACGGTGAATTGGCTCGTGCCGTCGGCGGGCAGGACGTTGGGGGCGATGCTCACCGTCGCCACATCGGGATACCCGGCGATGACGGTCACGGTCAATCGGTTACTTTCCTGCACCCCGCCGGTGGCATACAGCACATTCGCGCCCACTTTTTGGGGGATGAAATCAACGGTATGGGCATACGAATCGGCGGCAGTGAGCGCGCCATAGCCCGCATCACTGGCGGCAGAGGTTTGATGCCACAGGTAGCTCACCGGGCTCCACGAGTCAACGGGATTTCCGAATCTGTCCAAACTGCTGACGGTGAAGGTCTGCGGAATATTCGCCCGCACGGTGATGGGTCCCGTCGGTTGAATTTCCACCGTCTGCGGCACATCGGGCGTGAAAATAATATCGTCCGAACCGGTGACAAGGGCAATATTCCCCTTTCGCCCGACGAGCGTCAAATATTCCAGCCCCGCCTTTTCGGAATAAAGCGGAATTTGCCCCACCCCCGCGCCATCGGTGGTTATGGTGGCGGTGGCGGTGATGCCGTTGAACAGCCCCAGGGTGGCGGTCATCGTCACCGGCTCGCCGTAGGCGGTGTTGCCATAGGTGTCGCTGAAAATGCCGGTCAGGGTGATGGTGTTCCCCACGGTGATGGGGGTGGTGCTGGCGGTGATGAACGCGCGGGCGGGCGCATCGGGGCGAAAAGTGATGGTCACATCGCCCGTGACGGTGATGCCCGGACTGCTGACAATTGCCGTACCGGCGAGGTTTCCCGCGTAGAGCGTTTTGGTCACCAGCCCGCCGATGGGCGAATTGCCGCCCGTCCACCAGCCCAGCGAGGGGGTGAGCGTGGGCGTTATCGGTGTGGAGGCGTCCACCGGATGCCCCCATACATCGCGCACATCAAATATCAATTGTGCGGAATCGCCGCCGACAGTGAGCGTGGTGCGCGAAGCGGTCACCACCGCCGTCGCGGGCGCGCCCGGCACAAACGATACCGGCACACCATCGGCGGGGAAACCCGCCAGATAGAGGGTCACCTCGCCCACCGTCAAATTCGATTGCAGGGTGTGGCTCACCGTGCCGGTGGCATCGGTGGGGGCGACGGGGGTCAAAATCGCGCCGCCGGTCGTGGTGAGGGTCGGCGTGAAGCCCAACCCCACCGGATTGCCGAACATGTCCTGCAACTGCACCGCCACCGTCGCCGTGCTGACCCCGTCCGCCACAATTTGCGGCGGCGTCATGGAAAGGACTTCCGCGCGGGCGGGCGGTCCCGGCAGGAAAGTGACGGCAGTCGTGCCGGAAAGGTTCATCGCCCCCGCCGAACTCGCGGCAGTGACGGGGAAGGTTCCCGCGAGGGTGGCGGCAGTGGCGGAAAAGACCATCTGCCCGCCGGAAATGATGCCGGTGGCGCTGAACGGCGGCACACTCTGCACCGTCACGGTCACGGGCGTGCCATTCAGCGCAATATTGCCGTAATCGTCGGCGATATTGCGCAGGGTGACGGTGAACGGCGATGTACCATCCGCCACCACAGCCGACGGGGTAATGGCGACCGTGGCGGTGGTCGGCGGCGCGGGGATGATGACCAAGTCAACTTTGCCCACCTTCGTTTTCACCGCGTCATGCGCCAGCGAGGCGAGTTGCACACCATCTCCGGCAGTGGTGCCGACAAACGTGGCAGTCGGGGTGGTGTCGCCCGCCACAATTGAACCGTTCCCCAAACCGGAAAGCTGCACGCTCCAAATGTAGGTCAGGTCGGCGGGGGGAACTTCGGCATTGGCGATGTCGTAGCCATACGCCGTGAAATCCACCGGCTGCCCGGCGGTCACGGTGAAAGGACCCGTGGGGGAAATGTCGATGCGTTCCAACGGTCCCACAAAAAATTGCACATTGTCGCCCGAAAGAGGCAAATCAGCCAAATATGAAACCGTGATGACCGCCGTTTGCGCCGTCAGCGGGGCGGCGATGGTGCGGGTGATTGCCCCGTTGGCATCGGTTTTGCCACTGCCGGAGAGGGTGTTCGGACTGGCTTGCACGGTGATGGGATAGCCCGCATCCACCGGGTTGCCCTGCGAATCCAGAATGGTGATGCGCAGGGTGGCAGTGTCCACCCCGTTGGCGTGGATTTTCAACGTGCTGCCGCTCCACTCAAAATACGGAGCGGTGGTGGTCGCGCTGATGGTCGCTTTGTCCGGTGTGCCGGGGGTGAAGCTCACAGAGGGGTTGCTGTCGGGCGTCAGGGTGAGATAGGGACCCGTCGCCACCTTGATTTGCGCCGTGCCAATGGTGGCGGAACGGAGGGTGCGCGTCACCACCCCGTTGGCGTCGGTCGGCGCTGTCCCTTCAACCGTCCCCAACGTCGATTCGACAAAAACATACACCCCCTGCCCCACCGGATTGTCGTATGCGTCGCGGATTTCCACCACAATTTGCGATGTGGTGGCGTCATCGGCGGGAACGGTGGTGGGATTGGGCGTCACTTTGGCGCGGGCGGGCGTCCCGGCGTTGACATTAATCCATGTGAACCCGTATTCATTGGAGGCACTCGCCCACAATGACACCAATCCGGCTTTCTCGCCCGTGAAAACGCCATCCACCACCGAACCGGTGCCACCGCTGGTGACGGGCGGGTCCCATACCACTGAATCGGGGCGGACATTGTTGAAACGGTCATACACCGTTGCCGTGAAAGTGAAAGGGACACCCGCCGTCACCTCGATGGGGTTGGCGGTATCCGCACCAAACGGCAAAATTTCCACGTGGTCGAGCGCGGCGGGCAAAACGGTAATCGTATCTCCCTGTGCGGGGATGCCATTCACAAAAATTTGGGGATAGGTGGTTTGGGTGAAAACCACATTCGCGCAGGTCAGCACCCCGTTGGCATCAGTGGCAGAACACGGCAGAGGATTGCTCCCCAGCGTGCGGGTGACGACAAACGTTTGGTTCGGCAGAGGATGATCCACGCTGTCGGTGGCGGTTATCACCAAATTGATGGCGTCACCGGCGGTGGGGTTATTCGGCGTTGCCGCCAAATAGGCGCGGGCAACCGGTCCGGTGGTAAAACTGATGGTGATGCCGGTCGGCGTCACCAGATTCGTCACCGAGACCACCACGTCCCCCAGTGAGGTGTCGGTGGTGAGGATGCGGCTGACCGTCCCGTTGATGTCGGTGGCGGCGGGCGCATCGAGCGTGCCGCGGGTGGTGGTGAACGCGGGGGTGAACCCGGACTCGTGGGTGGCATTGCCGAATCTGTCGCGCAAAATACCCTCAATGGTCGCAAAATTCGTGCCGTTGGCGTAAAGCGAAAGGGGAACGGCGCTCAATTCCAGCAACACGGAACGGTCGGGGGTGAAATCGGCGGTGGACGTCCCCTGAATTGACAATCCCCCGCCGGTGGTCACCGCGCTGAAATTCGCCGTGCCGGTGCGCGTCGATTCCAGCGTCAATTGTAAAATTCCACTGCCATCCGTTGTGCCGCTCGCGGGAGAAAGCCAGCCCAGCGATGTGGTCAACGTCAGCGGCACACCCGGCACGGGATGCCCCACAACGTCGCGGGCGATGATAGTCATCGTCACCGGCACGCCCACCGTGATGGGCGCAGTGGGCGACAGCGAAATATCGGCGGCGACGGGCGCACCAACCACAAATTGCACGGTGGCGGTCGCAGGGGTGATGATGCCGGTCACTGTCGCCGTAACCGGGTTCGAGACCAAATCGGTGGAACTGCGGAGGGTGGTGGTTGCCACCCCGTCGCCGGTGGTCACCAGACTTTGCCCCAGCGTGCCATAGCCCGCGGCAAAGGTCACATCCACGGGGACATCCACCGGGTTGTTGAATTGGTCGGTCACGGTGGCGGAAAGGATGGCGGTGCTGACCCCATCGGCATCAATGGTATCGGGAATTGCCGTCAAAAATACTTTTGCGGGGCTATCGGGGGCAAAATACACCAACTGCGTTTTCTGCAATCCGCCCACGTGCATTGTCGTCTGGGCATATCCCGCCGTCGTCCCTGCCGCAAGAGTGGCGCTCGCCTGCCCATTGGCGGTGGTGGTGCTGAAAGTTGTGCCGCCGCCGTCCAGCGTCCCCAATGAGGTGGTGAAAGAAATGGCGGTCGGTTCCACCAGATTGCCGTACTGGTCTTTCACCGTCGCGGAAATAATGCTGGTGGATGTTCCCGCCGCCGACACGGGAATGGTCAGCGGGTTGGCGGAAATGAAAAGCTGGTCGGGGGGTCCGGGGGTGAGATATACCGTGTGGCTATTGTCCACCAAACTGCCCACCGAGATGGTGAGCGTCGCCGTACCGGCAACCGCATTCCCCAAAAGGGTGGCATACGCCTTGCCGCTGCTGTTGAGCGCCCCGCCGTTCAGAATGTCCAGAATCCCCAGCGACGATTGAAACGTCACCGTGTCGCTGGTATCGGGATTGCCGTAAACATCGGTGACGGTGGCGATGATTTGCGCCGAGGTGGCGCTCGGCGGGGCGGGAATGGTGGTCGGCGCAACCGACACCGACAGAACAGCGGGCGGTCCGTGCGTATATTGCACGTCCACAAAATCGGAGAAACCGCCCGCGAACGCCGTCACCCGCACGGTGCTGGGCTGAGTGATGGCGGACAACGCCCCGACGAAATAGCCGTTGGCGTCCGTTTGCGCCACCACCGTGCCGGACGAATCGCCATCGAGGCTGCCGGCGGTGTATGTCAACGTTACGGGAGTAACGGTGCGGATGGTATTGCCGTATTGGTCGGCGAGCGTCACCGTCAGCACGGTGGTCGCACCGGCGACGTTGGGGTTCGGCGCGGCAACTAGCGTCACTTGCGCCGGCGGACCCGCCACAATTGTGGTCGTCACCGGCGCGCCGAGGGTCAGGTCAATCCCCGACTGAACTCTATAATCGCCATTCACCACATCGCCCGCTTGCGTCACCTGCACGGAAAAAACAAAACTGCGCGCAGAATTCTGCACGATGAGTTGATCAGTCCACACAATGACACCGCCGGAGAGCACGCCGGTTCCGGCATTCACCACCGACACGCCGCTCGGCAGGGTGTCGGTGATGGTGGCAATCAGGTCGTAGGCGGTGGTGTTGGTCACGTCAATGGTGTAGGTGAAGGTTTCCCCGGCCGCAACCGTGCCGGACGATACTGTTTTATTAATCAGCAGTGCACCGGCGGCTTGCACGGTGGAAATCCCGACCAGTGACAATAGCACGACGGCAAGCATCGCCAACGGTAAAAACAGGGCGAGCGTTATTTTTCCGATGGTATTTTTGAATGAATGATGCCAATTATGGGATTGCGTTTTCCGATTCATCCCGTACCTGCCAATGCCCTATTTTATCGGTGTGGGCGTAGCGGTTGGCTGCGCCGACGATGTGGGCGTGGGTGTGATGGTGAATGTCGGCGTGGGTGTTGCCGACGGGGTACTGCTTGCCGAAACTGTGGGCGTGAATGTCGCAGTGGGTGTGGGCGTGAACGTGGCGGTGGGAACCACCGGCGGCGTGGGCGACGGCGGCAGCGTATAGGTCGGGAAAGGGGTGTAGGTTGGATTTGGCGTATACGTGGGTTGCGGCGGCGGTGTATAGGTCGGATACGGCGTGCTGGTTGGGTACGGCGTGGGATAGCTTGGGGTGTAGGTGGGCAGCGGCGTGCTGGTTGGCTACGGCGTGCATGTCGGATAGAGCGTCGCGGTCGGCGCGGGCGTGAATGTTTGCGGCGGCGTGGGCGTCAACGTGGGGCTGGCGGTCAGGGGGGGGGTTGGCGTGGGGCGGGGGGGGGTGGCGGGGGCGGGGGCGGGGGCGGGGGGTGCGGGGGGGGGCGGGACG
>CAZMXX010000249.1:0-6143 GCA_964570315.1 uncultured Anaerolineaceae bacterium
GCCTTAAAAACTCTGTTTCTCCGTGCCGCTGTGGTTCTATTTGGAATTTTAAACAATGAACCCAAAAACTTTCCCCCTGACCCCCGACCAACTTGAAACGCTCATCCGCACCCACCCTACCCCGTTTTATCTGTACGATGAAACAGGTATCCGCCGTGCCGCCCGCCGGTTACTGGCGGCGTTCCGCCGGAATGACGGCTTCAAGGAATTTTTTGCCGTCAAAGCCACCCCCAACCCGCACATTTTATCAATATTACACGAAGAAGGTTGCGGCGCGGATTGCAGTTCGCTGGCAGAATTGCGACTGGCGGAAAGAGCGGGCATCACGGGCGAGGAAATCATGTTCACGTCCAACAACACTCCCGCCGCAGAATATCGCGCCGCGCGGGAACTGGGAGCTATCATCAATCTGGATGATGTCGCCCACCTGCCCTTTTTGAAACGCCACGCCGGACTGCCGCCCGTCATCTCCTTCCGTTACAATCCCGGCGCAGAAAAATCGGGGAACGCCATCATCGGCGCGCCCACCGAATCGAAGTTCGGCGCCACCCGCGCCCGGCTTTTTGAGGGCTACCGCGCCGCGAAAGACCTCGGCATCCGCCGGTTCGGCATTCACACCATGGTGGCATCCAATGAGCTGAACGCCGACTATTTTGTGGATACGGCGCGCCTCCTCTTCGCGCTGGTGGCAAATTTGAGCCGCACGCTCGGCATTACGTTTGAATTCGCCAACCTCGGCGGGGGCATCGGCGTTCCATATCATCCCGATGATGTGCCGGTGAATTTAGAGGCGGTCAGCGCAGGGGTGCAGCAGGCATACCACGACCTCATCGTCAAAAATAATTTGCCGCCATTAAAAATTTTTATGGAAAACGGACGGGTCATCACTGCGCCGCACGGCTATCTGGTCACCCGTGTGCGGCACGTCAAACGGAGCGTCAAAACTTTTGTGGGGGTGGATGCGACGATGGCGAATTTGATGCGCCCGGCGCTGTACGGGGCGTACCATCATATCACTGCCGTGGGGAAAGAAGATGAAACCGCGCGCGAGACGGTGGATGTGGTCGGATCGCTGTGCGAAAATAACGATAAATTTGCCATTGACCGCGAATTGCCCCCCCTGTCGCCGGGCGATGTGCTGGTGATTCACGATGCGGGGGCGCACGGGCACGCGATGGGCTTCAATTATAACGGGAAATTGCGCTCGGCGGAGTTGCTGCTGCGAGCGGATGGCTCGGTGCGGCTCATCCGGCGGGCGGAAACGCTGGACGATTATTTCGCCACGCTGAATGTTGAGTGAGGGCAGATGACGGACAACCACATTTTCACGTTGATTCTCGGCGGGGCGCGCAGCGGGAAAAGCACGCACGCCGAAAAACTGGCGGCGCAGGCGGGGGAACGGGTGCTGTATATTGCCACGGCGGAAGCGGGGGACGCGGATATGGCGGCGCGGATTGCCGCCCATCGCGCGGGTCGCCCCCGGACGTGGCGCACGGTGGAGTCGCCGCGGAGGATTGCGGCGGCGGTCGCACCGGTGCTGGCGGATTTTTCGCCCGACGCGCTGTTGGTGGACTGCTGGACGCTGCTCACCAGCAATATTTTGCTGGCGAATGAATCCGCCGCCCCAGCCGAGGTTGAATCGGCGGTGACGGCGGAAGCGCGGGCGTTGCTATCGCTGTGGCGGGAGAAAATCCCCGCCGCCGCGTTGATTGTGGTCTCCAACGAAGTCGGGCTGGGGGTTGTGCCCCCTACCCCGCTCGGCAGACGGTATCAGGATATTTTGGGGCGGGCGAATCAATGGCTGGCTCGCCGCGCCGACCGGGTGATTTTTATGGTCGCTGGGCTGCCGGTGGCGGTGAAGTGACGCTCACACGCGCCGGGTGATGCCCGACAGCAGTCCGCGAATGTTTTCAAAGGGTTCCTGCATCTGCAACCCACCGGCGCCGATGGTGTATCCTCGAATTTCTTTGGTGTGATGACTGCCCCGCATCTTCAAAATTGTCAGGGCGCGGCGCATCGCGCTATCCACTTCAATGTACCGCATCAACAAAACCGCATCAACCACATAGGGCAAGGTGGAGGTCATACTTTGTTTTTCGCCGGTGATGTGCGCATCCTCCGCCAGCAACAGGCTGGTGATACCCTCTCTTTTGAAGGCGTTGATGAGCGAATTGTGAATCGCCCGGAGTTTGACGGGGTCTTCGGTGGTGCGGGTGAACTGGGTCACGCTGTCCACCACGGCGCGAGTGGGGGCGATGGCGCGGATGGTCTCCGCCAGCGGGCTGTCGGGGGCTTGCAGGCTGCTCAGAAAGACGGCGGGCGAGGTGAAGATGATGCGCAGCAAGCCTTTCGCCTGCAACGCCTGCAAATCCCACCCCAAAACGCCGGCATCGCGCAGCAGGGTGGCGGGGAATTCCTCAAACGTCACCAGCACGCATGGCTCGTCATTGGCGGCGCCGGCGCACAAAAATTGCAGCCCGAGCGTCGTTTTCCCCACGCCGGGCGCGCCGCTCACCAGCGATGCGCTCCCCTCGATGAATCCCCCACCGAGCATCGTGTCGAGCGTTTTTTCGCCGGACGAAAGCCGTTTGCGTGTTTTTATGGTTGCCATCAACTACCCCTTTTCCGTCACTAATTTTCCAGCAATTTCATCAGAACTGCTTCCGTTTCTTCCGGGTCGAATTTTTTGAAGAGTGGCGCGGGTTTCCGCAACGCCTGCCCGGCGGGCAGTTCGCTCGGTTGCCACGCGCCGACGGCTTTTTCGGGATGGTACACCAACGCCGTGTGCGAGCGGGTCGCTTCCGTAAATTCCTGCGTGCCGGTGTCTCCGAAAAGTTGCCCGTCGTACCCCAGATATTCATGCACCTTCTGCGACGTGAACGGCAAAAACGGCGCGAAAATCGTCTTCAGGCTGTCAATCACCCGCAGGATGACATACACCGTGGTGGCGGCATCGGCGGGGTCGGTTTTGATGGCTTTCCACGGCGCTTTGCGGTCAAGGTAAACGTTGGCGGCTTGCGCGAGTTTCATCGCCGCCTGTTGCGCCGCTTTGAATTTCGTCGCCGCCAGCAGGTCGCCCACCGTGTCGAACCCGGCTTCCACCGTCGCCAGAATGTCGCGGTCAAGCTCGCCGAGTTCGCCCGGTTGCGGCACTGCGCCCTCAAACCGTTTGAACGCGAACCCGAGCATGCGGTTGACCAGATTGCCCCAAGTGGCAACCAGTTCATCGTTATTGCGGCGGATGAAATCATCGAACATAAAATCGGAATCGCGGGTTTCCGGGGCGATGGCATTCAGATAATAGCGCACGGGGTCGGGGTCGAAATCTTCCAGAATGTCCAGCGCCCAAATGGCGAAATTTCGGCTGGTGCTGATTTTTGCGCCGGTCATGGTCAGATATTCGTTTGAAACCACATCGTAGGGCAGGTTCATCAGCCCATCGCCGTCATCCGCGTAAAGTTTGCGCCCGGTGGCGAAAAGTTCGCCGGGCCAGATGATGGCGTGGAAGGGGATGTTGTCCTTCCCCATGAAATAGTAGGTTTTGGCGGCGGGATTGTACCACCACGCTTTCCACGCATCGGGCGTGCCGTGGTTCACCGACCACTCGATGCTGGCGCTCAAATAGCCGATGACCGCCTCAAACCACACGTAGAGCCGTTTGCTTTCGTACCCTTCGAGCGGGATGGGAATGCCCCAATCAATATCACGGGTGATGGGTCGCCCGCGCAGTCCGTCTTTCACATAATTTTTGCTGAAATTGATGACGTTGGCGCGCCAGAAATCTTTGCCATCTTCCAGATACGCCAAAATTTGGTCGGCGAGTTTCCCCAAATCCAAAAAGAAATGTTCCGTTTCGCGCAACTCCAACGGCGAATTGTCCATTTTAGCATGCGGGTCAATGAGTTCCGTCGGCTCCAGCAGGGTTTTGCAGTTGTCGCACTGGTCGCCCCGCGCCGATTCGTAGCCGCATTTCGGGCACGTCCCTTCGATATACCGGTCGGGCAGAAAGCGTTTCAGCGCAGCGGAATAGAATTGCTGTTGCGTTTCTTTGTAAATGTAGCCGTTTTCCAGCGCGGCAGTGAAAACATCCTGCGAAACGCGGAAATGGTTTTCGGTGTCGGTATGGGTGAACAGGTCGTAACTGATGCCCAACCCGATGAAGGTTTCCAGAAAACGGCGATGGTATCGCTCGAAAATCTCGCGCGGCGAAACGCCCTCTTCATCGGCTTTGACGGTGATGGGCGTGCCGTGCGCATCGGAGCCGGAGACCATCAGCACTCGGTTGCCCCGCAAGCGATGATACCGCGCAAAAATGTCGGCGGGCAGGATATTCCCCGCCACATGCCCCAGGTGTTGGTCGCCATTGGCGTAGGGCCAGGCGGTGCACACCAGAATATTTTCGGTCATAATTTTGTACTCCTTTTTAAATGGCGAATGATGAATGTCGAGTTACAAATGACGATAAAATAAAAAGCCGCACGATGGCGCACGGTGTTTGTCCGGAAAAAACTGAGATTGAACAAGCGTTATCCAGCCAAAACCGCCGCCGAGCGGCAGGGCATAACCATAGGCATCAATTTAGTGGCGCACTTCAAAATATTCATACCTTTATTATAACGGCTTTTTAACGTTTGTAAATAGATGTGGGTGGGAAATTAATTGTATTTGCCGGTGATGGCGTTCCAGCGCACGGCAATCACATCTTTCAGATTGCGCCACGAATCTTTCAACGGATTGACTTTCGTCTCTTCGCCGTAAATCCATTTGACCGGCACTTCTTTGATTTTGTAACCGCGTTTGACGGCAAGAAACAGAATTTCCACATCAAAACCGGTGACGGCGGCTTCTGTGATGAGCGCGGCATTTTCACCATACAGTTGCACCCGGTTGAACAAATCTTGGGTGGCGGCTCGGCTGAAGGCTTTGAAGCCGCATTGCGTGTCCTGAAATCCGCGCAGGGCAATCAGATGGATGAGCAGGTTGAACACCCGCCCCATGAAATGCCGGTGCCACGGTTCGTCAATGCGTTCCGCCCCCTGCCCTTCCCGGGAGCCAATGACCACATCGAATCCGTTTTCCAGATGCGGGAGCAATTTGTCCACTTCTTCAATCGGCACGGCGAGGTCGGCGTCGGAAAAGAGAACGAATTTCCCCTCCCCGGCGAGCATCCCCGTGCGCACGGTGTATCCCTTGCCGCGATGGTCGTTCTGGATGACTCGCACCATCGGATGCTGTGCCGCCACCGCTTTTGCTACCATCACCGTGTCATCGGAGCTGCCGTCATCCACAACCAAAACTTCCGCCGAATATGGTTGTGCTTCCAGATAGGTCACAACTTTTTTCAATGTGGTCGGCAAACGAATCGCTTCATTGTATGCCGGAATGACCACAGACAAATAGAGTGATTGGGATGCTTGCTGTGTGATGTGAGCCTCCACAAATGTAGCCGCCTTCAAAAGAGACGCCGAAATCCTGCCCGCACGAACCGGACTCTCAATGGGCTATAATAGCGGATGCGAGTATTTTTGGCAAAATAGAAAATCTGCGTCAAATCCAAAAACCGAAACGCCGGTTTGACAGTTTGCCGATGCCGAAGTATAGTTCAATGTATATTGAATTATTATTCAGGTACAACCTGTGGAGGAAAAAATGACCTTGAAAAACGATGAAATTCGGGATGTGGTGCGGGAACGTTACGGCAAAACTGCCGCAGGCGTGACCGACGGATGTTGCGACGAGAACGGCTCGTCGTGTTGCGGGGCAAAAGACCCCACGCAGGCGGAAATCATCTCGCTTTCGCTGGGCTATTCCGATGAAGATGTCGCTGCGGTGCCGGAAGGCGCGAATCTGGGGCTGGGATGCGGCAACCCGCAAGCCATCGCCGCGCTGAAACCGGGTGAAACCGTGCTCGACTTGGGCAGCGGCGGCGGCTTCGACTGCTTTTTGGCGGCGCGCGCCGTCGGTGAAACGGGGGCGGTCATCGGGGTAGATATGACCCCGCAAATGGTGAGCAAAGCTCGCAAAAACGCCGACATCGGCAATTTTCCCAACGTTGAATTTCGGCTGGGGGAAATTGAACATCTGCCGGCGGAAGACAATTCGGTAGACGTCATCATTTCCAACTGCGTCATCAACCTTTCGCC
>CAZMXX010000250.1:0-6143 GCA_964570315.1 uncultured Anaerolineaceae bacterium
CATACGAGATTTCTGCCTGTCTCGTGGGCTCGGAGATGTGTATAGAGACAGGGTCCGGGCTGTTGACGCAGGCGATGGCTCCAGAGTGATGGCTACTCCTGGCCACGTGTATCTCGCCACAGAGCGCCTGAAGAACCTCTTCGAGGGTGTTCCTGGAGTGCTGCTTGTTGACGCTTCCTGCGACTGCCTCCGGGGTGAGAATGTCCGCGAACTGCTAGAGGCATCCGGCGCAGTCCGCTACCTGCGTCCAACTCCAGCCGAGTCGCACCTGACCTGGGAAGAACTCCGGGAGATACGACGTAAGGCAGGTCTGGAGCGAAGCACTTGGAGCCGCGGACCTTCGGACTACATGCTGCACGGGCTTGACGCCCTGCTGGCGGCGTTACCAACCCTTGACACGGCTGCCCGTGAAGCGAAGGGACGCCTGCTATGGGAAGCGCTCGCTGAATTGGAGAGCCGCCGCGGTACGGCCGTCTTCACCGGAACCTACAGCTGGGGCTACTCGCACGAGTCGAAGTCGGCTACTTTTGATGCCGCCTTCGTCCGGCGGCTGAACGATGCAGCATGGGTTCCTGCGCCTGACGGCACGCTCCAAACTCCGGGAAACGTGCTCTTCGAGCAGACCGGATGGACGCCGAATCCCTTCCTGCTTTCAAAGGTCCGCTTCAAACCGCCCATCGTGGATCAACTCGCCAAGGAGGTTGGCATTGACCCTGGGCTCATCGTGCTGCTGAAGCAGTTGGGCCTCACGAGCGTGGAGCAATTAAAGGTCCGCCTGGGGATGGAAGCGGAAAAGAAATCCACCGGACCTGACGACGCCCGGAAGGCCGCGGAAGACCTGCTCGGCCGGCCGTACAATCCGGGAGCCCCGAGCGGGAGCGAGGCTGGCGAACCAGGCACGGGCGGTACATCCGGCCCAGTCTCGTCCGGTCCTGGCGAGGGCCGTTCGGGAGGTCATTCAAGTGGTCACGGAGCCGGGAGTGGAACCGGCGGCTCTCGCGAAGGCCCAGGCGCTCCAAGACGCCCTGGAACACCCGCAGGCCGTCCGTTCATCTCATACGTTGGGGTGCGTCCGGATGACGAAGAACCTGACCCGGATGGGCTTGGACACGAGGAGCGTCTAAGGCTGGAAGAGCAGGCTATCGAGTTCATCCTCACAAAAGAATCGAACTTACGACGAACGCCCACTAACAATCCGGGTTTTGATCTGTTTGAGGCTGGGCCCGACGATAGTCCGGTTCGGTGGGTCGAGGTGAAAGCCATGACAGGGGATTTGACCGACAGGCCGGTAGGGCTTTCACGGGTGCAGTTTGAGACTGCACAAAAACACGGTGACCGTTACTGGATCTACGTCGTTGAAAACGCAAGAAACCCTGATAAAAGGCGCATCGTGCGCATCCAGGACCCGGCTGGGCAGGCAAGAACCTTCACCTTCGATCGTGGTTGGCTCTGCGTAGCAAAGGCAGATTCACCCGACGGGTCCTATCATGAAGAGGAGTCAGCATAGATGAGGCTTAAACGTGCCATTTTGCAGATAGCAGACCGCGATACCCTGAAAGCAGTGGTGGAAGAACTCGAGCTCGAAGATGTTGACCGCCGCAGCGTCCATGACATGGCCGCGCGGGTATCACGTGCACGGCGTGCCACGCCGAGTGTACTCTTGAATTTCCTATCAGAGGTGCAGGTTAAAGAAGTATGTGAGATTGTAGGTATTTCCAGCGTCGGACGCAAGAGGGCGCTCATCAAAAGACTATTGCAATGGGAGAACAAGGGCGTGAAGCGGGTTCCGAGAGAAAAACCGCCTGAGGATCGGGCCCGCAGGCCTCATCGGGTGAGAAGAAGGGAGACCTCTAACATGAAAGAAGATCCGGAAACCGAAGTCAAGGAAGCGCCAAAGCCACTACCCGAGCCCCCACCGGGAATGTTTCGAATCACCAAGACCGAACTGGTCTGGCCCGGCAAGTACAACGAGGACGGCACGCTCAGGGAGATACCAAGGCTCAACCTCCCGTTCCAGGTTATCGAGCGAGTCAACGAGAGCCGGGCGACGCGTGAGGCCAAGAAGGCCAGCGAGCCGACGCTCTTTGACATCTACAAAGCGGACGAAGGCGAGAGCTTTGAGGACGGATGGCGCAACAAACTCATCTGGGGCGACAACCTGCTAGTGATGAGTTCACTGCTGGAAAAGTTCGCAGGCAAGATCGACCTTATCTATATTGACCCACCCTTTGCGACGGGGGCGGATTTTTCGTTTAAGGCACCTATCGGTGAGGGTGGGGAGGAGGTCTTCAAGGAGCAGTCGGTTCTCGAAGAGAAGGCCTACCGTGATACATGGGGACGCGGTCTCGAAAGCTACCTTGAAATGATGCGCACTCGGCTATTCCTGATGAGAGACCTCTTGTCGGAGAGGGGAAGCTTATACGTACATTGCGATCACCGTGTAAACAGCCATCTTCGTCTGTTGTTGGACGAAACATTTGGAGCCGATCATTTCCAGCGAGAAGTGATCTGGACCATGAGCGCGGCGTCAGGCTACAAGGGGATGGTACATAACTATGTGCGAGGCCATGAGACGATCTTATATTACACACGTGGGGAGAAGGCGACATTTAACAAATCATATCTCCCATATTCGAAGGAACAGCTCGCTCGCTTCTCCAGCGTTGACGAGCAGGGGCGCCGCTACAAAGTGATCACAAAGACTAGGCGACTTTACCTTGACGAGGCCAAAGGCGTTCCGTTGCCGGATGTTTGGACTGACATCGCGAATTTCCAGACAGTTGTCAACTCTCCGGAAATCGTAGGTTACGCAACCCAAAAACCAGAGGCATTACTTCGACGGATCATCGAATCTTCATCCAACCCCGGCGATCTCGTCGCCGACTTCTTCTGCGGTTCCGGGACGACCCTTGCCGTGGCCGAAAAACTCGGCCGCCGATGGATCGGCTGCGACCTTGGACGCTGGGCCATCCACGTTACCCGGAAACGACTACTGGACATAGATAAATGCAAACCCTTTGAGGTCCTGAATCTGGGCAAATACGAACGGCAGTACTGGCAGGGGGTGACCTTTACCGGAGACGAAGACACGTCACCCACGGAGAGGGCCCTGTACGAGTACCTGGCCTTCATCCTCAGGTTGTACGCAGCAGAGCCGGTTCCTGGACTTGCACACCTGCATGGCAAGAAGGGCCGGGCCATGGTGCACATCGGCGCCGTGGATGCCCCGGTGACCATCGACGAGATAAGTCAGGCCCTCGAGGAGTGCGCCCTCTTGAAGCAACCGGAACTCCACGTCCTCGGCTGGGAGTGGGAGATGGGGCTGGCGGGCCCGAACAACGAATACCGCAAGGGGGGCCTGATGCAGGAGGAGGCGCGCAAAAAGGGAATAAAACTGCTGCTCCTGCAGATACCCCGTGAGGTCATGGAGACACAGGCCGTCGACAAGGGCGACGTTCAGTTTTTTGAACTGGCATATCTCAATGTAGAGGTGAAGGTAAAGAAGATGACGGCCCAGGTCAACCTGAAGGACTTCGTCATTCCCAACATGGAACTCATACCTGAGGACGTTCGGTCGAAGGTCAAAAAATGGTCGGACTACATCGACTATTGGGCTGTTGACTGGGACTTCCGCAACGACACCTTCATGCAGGGCTGGGTCGCTTATCGCACCCGAAAGGAGCGTAAGCTGCCCCTTTCTTCGGATACGCACACCTATGACAAGCCAGGCAAGTACCGTATCCTTGTCAAGGTGATCGACATCTTCGGTAATGACACGTCACAGGCTCACAGCGTGGAGGTGAAGTAGCCATGGCCAAGACGTTCATCAGCTACGATCGTGACCTGCCGGAGATACCCGACCGTTGCCCATGGCTGCCACCGGACCGGCACCTTGTTAAGGACCCTGCCTCGCCCGACGGCTGGCGCGTGGCTAACGGCCGACGCCCCAGCAACATGCTGCTCGTCGAGAAGTTGCGGACCGCGGTGGACACGTGGCGACAAGACGGCTATCCGGGCGCCTCGGAGGTCACTAGGCGTCTCTTCGAGTACTGGTTCGAAGAGGATCACGACGTACCAGGCTTTGGTTCATCTTTTCGTTTCTATTTTGGTCAGCGCGAGGCCATCGAAACTCTAGCCTACATAGTTGAAGTTGCTGACAACCGTGACATAGTAGACCTTGTGAAAGGCTTCGCCCAGATCAAACGTAAGGACCTCATAGAGGACAATATCAACTTCCAGACGAAGGTGGATGGCCGTCGTCAGCTACGTCGTTACATCGAAGAACTGGATGCAGAGGGCGTTCAGGACTTGCCACCTGAGAACCTTAGACGATATGCCTTCAAAATGGCTACTGGCTCCGGTAAGACCTGGGTCATGGCAATGGTCATCGTCTGGTCCTACTTCCACAGAAAGATGGTCCCCGACTCCAACCTCTCTACGAACTTCCTGATCGTCGCGCCAAACGTCATAGTCTACCAGCGCCTTGAAAAGGATTTCGCAAGCAACCGCATCTTCCACCAGATTCCACTGGTACCACCTGAATGGGGGACTTTGGATCTTAAGGTCATCCTTCGCGGCGACAGCGCTGAACCGGACCCCTCCGGCAACCTCTTCGTTACGAACATTCAGCAACTCTATGAATCCCGAGAGCGTGGCTGGACGCCAAAGAACGCTGTTGAAGTCTTCCTTGGCAGACCCCCTCAGAAGGACCTTACCAAACAGGAACGCTCCATGCTGGAGCGCATACGTGGCCTGAAGGACCTGATCGTCCTGAACGATGAGGCTCATCACGTTCACGACGAAGACCTTGCATGGAGCCAGGCTTTACTATCCATCAACAGTTCTCTACCTAACGGTCTTTCTCTCTGGCTTGACTTTTCCGCAACGCCCAAAGACCAAAACGGCATGTACTTCCCATGGATCGTATGTGATTACCCTCTCGCTCAGGCAGTTGAGGACCGCATAGTCAAAGCCCCTCTCAACGTCACCCTTGAGGATGACCCACGTTATCCAGGAACCGACCCAGACCGCGTAACCAAGGAGAACGTGGTTGAGAAGTTCGGTTTCTGGATTCATGCAGCAGTCCGGCGGTGGAAGGCCCACTACAAGACGTTCGGGAAGCTCGGCGTGCGCCCTGTGCTCTTCATAATGGCAGAGAAGAGCGCCCATGCAGATGCCATTGGTGAATACCTCAGACAGACCAAGGAATTCGGCTTCAAGGACTCAGAAGTTCTCGTCATTCATACAGATACGGCTGGCGTCATCACCAAGAAAGACCTTGACGTTGCCCGTCAAGCAGCTCGCGACATTGACCTTCCCACCAACCGCACCAAAGCCATCGTTAGTGTCATGATGCTCCGTGAGGGCTGGGACGTACGTAATGTCAGCGTGTGCCTTGGGCTCCGCCCATTCACAGCCAAGGCAGAGATATTACCGGAGCAGGTAATCGGTCGTGGCCTGCGATTGATGCAGGGTATCAGCCCGGATAGAACGCAAACCCTTGAAGTTCTCGGAACTAAAAATCTTTTGGATCTACTTCGGGAAAAACTTGAGGCCGAGGGCGTAGGGATTACAACGACAAAGACCGACCCTCCTCCTTCGATCACAATCGAGCCGATAAAAGAGCGACTGGCCTATGACATCGCCTTGCCCATTACCAAGCCCAGCCTCACTCACGACGTTACGAAAATTGGTGACCTTGACGTCGATTCTTTGGAGGCTTGCATCAATTTCGATCCGAGCAAACCTCTGGACCTTCGTCTAAAGCTGGAATTTGCTACGACTGAAACCGAGGTTCATATAGAACGAATCTCTACCGAGCCGCCACTGGCACAAGATGTTCTGTCTTCGATTACCAACAAGGTGATGGCTACGGCGCGGTTACCAAATATCTTCGCCAAGCTTTATCCCCTGGTACAGCGTTACGTTGTCGAGCGATGTTTCGGCCATAGCGTCGATTTGGATGACCTCGTACTGCGTAGCCATTTGCAGACCCCGGCAGTACAGCAGTGCATCGCGAACTATCTGGCTCAACGCATAGGACAACTGACGGTGGTCTCAAGGAAGTTGGAATTTGAGTACGCCGCCCATATGTTGTCAGAGACGAAACCGTTCATTTGGCGACGAAACCTGAAGAACGGACC
>CAZMXX010000251.1:0-6138 GCA_964570315.1 uncultured Anaerolineaceae bacterium
CGCTCGCTTCTGGCCGGTATTTGTTTTTCATGGTGGGATCCGTTGTTGCTATCTGGTAAGAGCGGTGCGTCATTGCGCGACGCAGCAGGGTGGGGTCGTTGAATGAGTGCCCCAAGGGGGTGCGGGTTGGTGTGTTATTCATTTTGAACCTCATTCGGGTTCCGGGTTTCGGGTTTTGAGTTTCAGGGGGAAACTCGAAACCTCAAACTCGGAACATCATGCTAAACTTGGATTGTGGTCGCCTTCCACCCATTCCGAGCCGTCGGGACCGAATTCTTTTTTCCAGATGGGGACGATTTCTTTCAGCCGTTCAATGCTGTACCGGCAGGCTTCAAAACAGCCGTCATAGCGGTGACCGCTGGAAACGGCGATGACCACCGCCACGTCGCCCACTTCCAGATGCCCGATGCGCTGCACCATCGCCACATCCACGATGTTGGGGAATTTTTCGCGCACTTCGGCGGCGATTTGGCGCATTTTGGCAATTGCCATCGAATGGTACGCCTCATATTCCAAACTGTCCACCGATTTCCCTTCGGAATTATCGCGCACCACCCCCGTGAAAGTAACCACCGCGCCGGTGTGCGTTCGCACCACCATTTGCGACACCGTTTCGATGGAAATATCCTCGGTGGTGAGCGCAAATTTCCGGATGTCGCTGCCGCCGCTCACCGGGGGGAAGATGGCGACCGTGTCTCCGTCACGCAGAACGGTGTCCGGCGTGCCGAAATCTTCGTTCACGGAAAGCAGGGTGCGCTTCGGCGTGAGTTTCAGGGTGGGAAATTGTTGTTGCAGGTGCGCCAGTAAATCGGCGAGGGTGCTGTTTTCGGGCAGTTGGGCGGTGGCGCCGCCCGTGCCCGCCAGTTCTTTGTAGCGTGCAAAAAATTTTACATTGATGTTCATACTCACTCCAGAATAACGTCGCCGCTTTTGCCGCCCGTCTTTTTCGCCAGCCGCACATTTTCGATGCGCATGGCGCGGTCAACGGCTTTGCACATATCGTAAATGGTCAGCGCCGCCACGCTCACCGCCGTGAGCGCTTCCATCTCCACCCCGGTTTGCCCCTTGAGGCGCACGGTGGCTTCGATGTCAATGGCTGCCAGCCCGCTTCCATCGGCGGGACGGGGGTCAAAATTCAAGCCGACGTGGGTTATCAGCAGGGGATGGCACATCGGGATGAGCGTGTGCGTTTGTTTTGCCGCCATAATGCCCGCGACCTGTGCGACAGCCAGCACATCGCCCTTCGGGATGCCGCCTTCCTGGATTAAGTTGAGCGTTGCGGGTTGCATGGTGATGCGTCCGCGCGCGATGGCTTCGCGGCGGGTGTCGGACTTGTGTCCCACATCCACCATCCGCGCCCGCCCTTTTTCATCGAGGTGGGTTAATTTTGTCATAATGCCTCAAATTATAGCAGAGATTTGTTGAACGGGCGAATAATTGCGCGTGCCGGTCAGGGGTTTAGCGCGGCATCGGCAGGGGTTGCCCGTCGGTAATTGTAATGATAGATGCTCCATACGGTGAGTGTCACCACGCCGACCGCCGCGCTCACCAGCGCGATACCCCGCGCGGAGAGAGGGGTTTGGTCGAGCGCGTAGCCCGCCCACGTGGTGGATGTGGCGGCGGCAAGGGTGAAGGCGGCGAGGTCGAAGGCGAAGACGCGCCCGCGAAAGCCGCCGGGAACGTGCATTTGCAGCAACGCGGATGAAAATACCCACGCCACCCCACTGCCGCCGGTGCGGATGATGGTTGCCACCAGCAATATTCCCAGGGTGGGCGACCACGCCATCCCCAGAAAACCGACGACGCTCAACGCGAATGCCGCCGTGATTGCCCAGTGCATCGCCCGGACATTTTCGCCGGTGTATTTTTGGGCAATCAGCGGGGCTAATCCCGTGCCGATACCGATGGCAGTGTAGATTATCCCCAGGGTGGCGGAACTGTCCGCGCCAATGCGGAAGATGGTGTCCGCAAAATCCACCTGTATGATGTCCATTGCGCCGAAACTGAGCGCCGCCGCCGCTTTCACCAGGGTGAGCGCCAAAATGCGCGGGCGATGCCACAGGTAGCGCAATCCATCAATGTAGCTGGTGAAACCGTTTTGGCGGGGGATGTTTGCGTCGTCGCGGGCGGGGGCGCGCAGATGCCACACGCACCATGCCGACAGCAGAAAGGTGGCGGAGTCAATCAGAAAAGCGGCGGTGATGCCCAAGAGCGCCGTCGCCACCCCGCCGAGCGCCGCACCCACGGCGAGCATGGTGCTCCATGTGGTGCTGTCGAGCGCGTTGGCGGTGACCAGCTTCTTTCGGGAAACGATGGCGGGCATCATCGCCGAGCGCGCCGGTTCAAAAAATGAACTGATGCTCAATTGCACGATGATGATGGCGTACAGCAGCCACAAATCGCGTTCGGTGCGCACCAGCAGGAAACCCGGTACCACCGCCGCGCGCAACAGGTCGGCGGCGATGAGGATTTTCTTGCGGTCGAAGCGGTCGGCAACCACGCCGACGACGGGACCGAGCAGAAACGGGGGGAGCATGCGCGCCACAAAAAGTCCGCTGATTGCCAGCCCGGAACCGGACAATTTCGCAATCAGCGTGGTGGTGGCGATTAAGTTGAACCAATCGCCGGTGAGGCTGATGACCTGACTGAACCACAACCAGCGATATTGTCGGTTTTCGGACAGCAGGCGCACATAGGGTGCGAAGAGCGGAATGTTCATCAATGGTTAGGGCAGGAAGGCATACGCCCCTTGTTTGTCGTCCATGCCCAATTTGAAGAACCCTTGCCGCTGACCTTCCTCCATCAATTGTTTGAACTGGTTGTACCCGTACACCGATTCATCGAACCCGCCGTATTTTTCCGTGAGCGCCTGTTTGATGACCGAGAGCAAAACCTTCTTCTGGTCAAGCGTGCGTAAAATCGTGACGATTTCCGGGAAAAGCATGTCCACTTCGTCGGGGAGTTCGGCGTTGCCGTTCCGTTTGTCGGTTTGGGGCAGGGTGAGCCAATCGCGCAGACCGGCGGTGTTGAGGACGAAATAGCCCTGTTTTTCGCCGTTTTCCATCATCGTTTTGAATTTTTCAAACCCGTAATCCCGCTGGTCGAAATTGCCGTTGTAGGCGCGGATGAGCTTTTGCTTCACATTGGTCAGCAGAATGGGCGAGCCTTCTTCCTGCTTCAGCAGTTTCACGATGCGCTTGTAAACGTCTTCCAGCTTTTTGCCGTTTTTCACCTTCGCGGAACGCTCCGGCGCGGGGGATGGCGAACTGGGGTTGACATCCTGGTCGTAAATCAGCAGCGTGTCCACCAAATCGCCCAAACGGCTGGAGGCGTTGTTCGACTGCGCGATGACAATCACCTGTTTGCCCAGCGGACGCAGGGCGGATACCACGTGGATGAAATCGCCGTCGCCGGTGACCAGAATGAACACGCCGATATTGGGGTGCTTGTAGGCAAAATCGATACAATCGGTGGCGAGTTTCACGTCCACATTGTTTTTGAACCCGGCGGGAACGTAAACCGGCTCAAACCCGATTTTGTACAGCACCAGCGAATCCTGCTGGAACCGCGATTCGCGCCAGTCGGCGTATGCTTTCGCCAGCACAAGCCGCCCGTAGCCCTCTGCCACTTCACGCAGGGCGGAGATATTCGCTTTGCCACGGATGAACCCGTGCATATTCTCCCAGTCAATAAACATTGCCACATCAATGGGCGATTGGGTTAAAACTTCTTCTTCAGACATTGGTCTTCCTTTTCTTGTGAGTTGCAAATTATTATGATTCTGATGCCATCACCAGCATCGATTGAAAATGTTGTTCCTGAAACTTCACCGCCGCCAGAATCTCATCGGCGGTGAAATGGGTTCTCGGCGGGGCAAGCACCAGTTTATCGTCATTATCATCGGTGCGGTGAATGATGGCGACACACTTTCCGGTGAAGGTTTGCACCGGCTTTTCCACCCCCAGCACATACGCATCCAGATAACCGCCGTCCGGCGCGGGGTGATTGGGGACGTATCCGTAATTGATGGGGTATCGAAATCCGTGTTCCGGGTGTTGCGACCCCAACGGGCGGTCAATTTTTACAGTGATAATTTTTCCTAACTTCAATAGCAATGGTAGTGGTAATCGTTTTATTGTCATACGTTTATTATAATTGACATTCGCTGTTTGACAACTGTCACAAAAATTAATTTGACACGGCAAGGTCTCTGTGATATGATTTTGCCATCTTTAACCAAGAGACGAGAGATGATACACGATTTGCAGTTACGTTCCGCAATCAAACAGCCCGCAACATCCGGCAAATTGACCGGCTTTTTTGCGTTCGCCAAAGCGTTGGTGAACGCTTTTTATTTTTGGGGCTATTTTTATTTTTGGCACGTCGGCGGGGCGCAGAACGTGTATAATCGTTGATTGAGAATTTCGGTTATCCCAAGCGTCCCGCATATTATGCAGGGCGCTTTTTTGTTGGCAAAATTTGTCGTTTTTTTTATAGAGGAGTAAAAATGAAAATTGTATGCCGAGGTGTGCGCGGCGCCACCACTGTGGAACACAACTCCGCCGCAGAAATCTTGCAAGCCACCGAAGAATTGCTCGCGCGGATGATTGCCGCAAACGGGATTGACCCCGAAGATGTCGCCAGCGTGATTTTCACCACCACCCCCGACTTGAACGCGGAATACCCCGCCTTGGCGGCGCGCAAGCTGGGTTGGATGGACAGCGCGCTGTTGTGCGGGCACGAAATGGCTGTTCCGCACGGATTGCCGAAATGTATTCGGATATTGTGTCACTGGAATACCACCAAATCGTTGAAAGAAATAAAACATATCTATTTAAAAGACGCCGCAACGTTGCGACCGGATAGAAAATCGATGTTGGAATTGGCTGCTGTATCTGCGCCGGATACACAGGCGTAAAAAAGGAGATTGATATGAAACCGCCGTTTGTTGTTGCCCCACCTGCCGTCATTACCCAACACCCGCGGGAGGCGAAGACTGCCCCCTCACACTTTGCGGAGGGACATTGGTCACGCTAACCCGCTATGCCTGCGCCCCGTCCCCATCGCCGCACTGATAGACGCAAAAAAGGAGATTGCCGCTATGATTGTAATTATGAAAATGAACGTAACCGCCGATGATATTGCTGCCGTGCAAACTTACATTGAAAGTCACGGCTTGCAGACTCACCTTTCCACCGGGCAAGAGCGCACCATCATCGGGGTGGTGGGCGATAAAACCGCCATCACCGACGGAAACATCCTGCGCTTGCCCGGCGTCGAGCGGGTTATGCCCGTGAGCCGCCCCTTCAAACTCGCCAGCCGAGATTTCCACCCCGAAGATACCATCGTCACCGTGGGGGAACACCGCATCGGTGGCGACCGAATCACCGTGATTGCCGGACCCTGTTCGGTGGAGAGCCGCGAACAGCTTTTCGCCATTGCCGCCTCGGTGAAAGAGATGGGCGCGCATCTACTGCGCGGCGGCGCCTTCAAGCCGCGCACTTCCCCCTACAGTTTCCAGGGGTTGGGGGAAGAAGGTTTGCAGATTTTGTTGGAAGCCCGCGACAGAACCGGCTTGCCCATCGTCACCGAAGTGATGTCGCCGGAAGAACTGCCCATCATTGAAAAATACGCCGACGTGTTGCAGATTGGCGCGCGCAATATGCAGAATTATGCCCTGCTGAAAGCCGTCGGTCGCTCGCACCTGCCCGTTTTGCTGAAACGGGGGATGATGAGTACCATAGAGGAACTTCTGATGAGCGCCGAATACATTTTGGCACACGGCAACAGTCAAGTGATGTTGTGTGAGCGGGGCATCCGCACCTTTGAAACGTACACCCGCAACACGCTCGACATCAATGCGGTGCCGGTGCTGAAAGAACTGACCCATCTGCCGGTCATTGTTGACCCCAGCCATGCCACCGGCAAATGGAATTTGGTCAAATCGGCGAGTTTGGCGGGGATTGCCGCCGGCGCCGACGGACTCATCATCGAAGTCCATCACCAACCGGAACTCGCTATGTCCGACGGCGCACAATCGCTGAAACCGCGCCGTTTCGGGGAGTTGATGGAACGCCTTTCGCGGATTGCGAGCGCGGTTGACCGCACGGTACAATAAACTTTTTCACTATGGATGAA
>CAZMXX010000252.1:0-6135 GCA_964570315.1 uncultured Anaerolineaceae bacterium
GAATAACACAACTCGCGGGTGTTGTCAAGAAAAAAAAACCGCCGTAAAATTCGGCGGTTTTCAGGGGGTAAATTGGAGGGCGGTTACGGGTAAATTTGAACGCAATTGCCCCAACTGCTGTCATCGCTCACGTAATAATAGATGGTGTCAGGAGAGAGGGTGCATTCCGAATTTTGCGAATCGAAGCCGGGGGCAGAGGCGGTGAAGGTGTGATTCCCGGCGGGGTAATAAACCACCTGAGATGTCCCCGCCACCAATTTCGTCTCGATGTTCGCCATGGTGAATGTCAAATCCGTGCTCGATTGGTTGTCAATGACGATGCTGGCTTGCCCGGCGGGGGGAAACCAGTCGGCGGGGATGTCGCTTGCGCCGCCGCCCGTATTCTGCGTTTGCCCGCTCGATGCGTCGCCTGAACTTTGTCCGAGGCTTCCGGGAAGCGTGCCGATGACCTCAAAACTGTTGAGGATGCGGTCTAGGGCGTTCAAATCGGCTTCCCCGATAATTTGGGTGGTCAACCAAATCATGAATGAGCCGTCAGCGGGTTGTGCCGCCAAGCTGATGATGACGCTGCCGCCATCACCGCCGCAATTGGAGTACAAATCATACACGCCGGAGTAAACAGTATCGGCATATTCTTTGCGACCATCGTAACTGCATTCTGACAGACTGCTGCTCAAAACGTCCAGCAGGCTGCCGGTGTCGTCGTATGCTTGCACCAACGCCTCCGACGCGGCGAAAAATACGCCGGGCGTGTCGTAGGTGTCCCAAAACGCGCTCAAGTTCGGTGATGCTGCCAGCGACCCGCCGATGATTGTGCCGTCCGATTCCCACGCGCTGCCATCGGTATCCGACCATGTGGTGGGCACTTCCATTCGCATAGAGTTGCTGTTGTCAGTGATGACGGTGTAGCTGTAGTCTGCCGCCGGAGGAGCCGGTTCTCCGCCGCCCGACCCGCCGGAGGATGCCGGGGGATTTGCGGTGACTTCATTGCCCAATTCCTGCGCGAAAGAGAAAGACAATTCCAGCGGGCGTCCGTTCAGTTGCCCTTCCAAAACTTCCTGCGTGTCAAAGCGCAGCACTTCCACATCCAGCGTATCCTGTGGATTGTGCGTCCGCAGAATATCGCAATAATCTGCCATTGTGCCGTCCGTCGCCAGCACCAGCCCTTCCATACGGGTGA
Source organism: uncultured Anaerolineaceae bacterium (assembly GCA_964570315.1). Taxonomy (GTDB): domain Bacteria; phylum Chloroflexota; class Anaerolineae; order 4572-78; family 4572-78; genus JANTHQ01. Next base: position 1,181 of record CAZMXX010000252.1, read on the forward strand.
TGATGTCGCCCGCTTTGATGCCCGTTTTGTCTGCGGCAGACCCCGATTTCACCGATGACACCCAGATGCCGCTCAAGGTGTCGCCATCGCTCACGGCGGTGCCATTGATGCCGATGGAATGGACATCCTGCCCTTCACGCAATTGCGCCACAACTTTCTGCGCCTCCACATTGCTGATGGCAAAATACTGGTTGGTGCTGCTCGCGCCGGCGTAATTCACGCCCACCACTTCGCCGTCTGAAGTGACCAATGCCCCGCCGGAGTTGCCGGGGTTGATGGTTGCATCATGTTCGATGACAGCATCCACCGATGCCCAATTCGTGTCGCCGTTGGCTCGGGCTTTGGAGACGATGCCGCGCGTCAACGTAAATTCCGGGTCGCCCAGCGGGAAACCGGCGGCATACACGTCCAAACCCGGTTTGATGTCACCGGCGTACCAGTTGAAGAACGGATAGCCGTCCCCTTCAATATCAATCACCGCCAAATCCGAACATTCCGACACGCCCAAAATACGGGCATTGCGCGGCGAGGATTCGCCTCCCACCCACACTTTCAGCAGCGCCGCGCCGGTGACCACGTGATTATTCGTCACGGCGATGCCGCTTTCATCAATGATGAACCCGGAGCCGCGCCCGGCGGCATTGAGTTGCAACCCTTCGGCGGGGTCAATAAATGTGCCCTGCGCTTCAATTTGGATGACCGCTTTTTGCACATCGTCCAGCGATGCGACCACCATCGTTTCCGGCGTGGGCGTGCTGGGGGGCGGGGCGGGGGTGTCGGTGGGTTTCGCCGCCGCTGTCTGCGCAATGGCGGCATTGACGGTGGCATCTACATCAACGGTGGGCGCTTTTTCGCCGCACCCAACCAATAGCCCCACTATGATGATAGCCATAAACCAGAAAGATAGTCGCAATCGTTTCATAAATATAACTCCTTGAAGTGTGATTGATGGTTGACAGATTTAAAATATTAATCGGCTGTTGGTGGCGTTTCTTTAAAGGCAAATCGAAAAAACATTTGTGCGCGGGGGAATGCGGGAGATGAAGTCGGTGGCACAAGGGCAGATTAGCCCCATTATAACATAATGTATGGGCAAGCTCAACCCTAAATTTTCCCTTGATGCTTCGAGAAAAATCTGACAATACGATGCAATTGATGTACGATACCGATTGGCGGGACTGCATGAAATTATATATGGAGATGAACAGATGGCAACCCAACCAACCAATCTTTTGGCGGGTGATATCGGCGGCACAAAAACAACTTTGGCGATATTCTCACCTTCCCACGGGTATCATGCGCCGCTGATTGAAAAAACCTTCCCCAGTGCGCAATATGATAGTTTGGAAGAAATCATCCGGCGGTTTCGGGAAACCGTTGAGATACCCATCTCGCGGGCGTGTTTCGGCGTGGCGGGTCCGGTGGTGGCGGGCAAAGCGACCATCACCAACCTGTCGTGGCGCATGTCGGAAGGGGCGCTGGCGGCGGCGTGCGGGCTGGAACGAGTCTTCCTGCTCAACGATTTGGTGGCGATTGCCAACGCCATCCCCGTGCTGAACGCCGACGACACCCTCACCCTGAATGCGGGTGAACGGGTTGCCGGCGGGGCAATCGCCGTGATTGCCCCCGGTACGGGGTTGGGGGAAGCCTATCTCACTTGGAATGGCACGGCGTATCATGCCTATGCCTCGGAGGGGGGGCACACCGATTTTGCCCCCATCAACGATGAAGAAATGGCACTGCTGCGCTATCTGCGCCGAAAATTTCGGCGGGTGAGTTATGAGCGGGTGTGCAGCGGCATTGGGTTGCCGAACATTTACGCCTTTCTGAAAGAGACCGGCGTCGCCCCCGAACCCGCTTGGCTCGCGGAACGTATCGCCGCGGCGGATGACCCCAATCCCATCATCGTGCAAACCGCGCTGGAACAGCCGGACGATTGCCCGTTGTGCGCCAAAACACTCGCGCTGTTTGTCTCTATTTTGGGCGCGGAGGCGGGCAATCTGGCGCTGAAGGTGCTGGCGGCGGGCGGCGTTTATCTGGGGGGCGGTATCCCGCCGCGAATTTTACCCCTCTTGCAGACCGATGTGTTTTGGTCGGCATTTTGCAACAAAGGGCGATTCTCGAAAATGCTGAGCACATTTCCCGTGCACGTCATTTTGAACCCGAAAGCGGCGTTGTATGGTGCGGCGCGGTACGGTTTTGAACATTGATTGCAATCCGGCGAATCTTTAACGTAAACTTTACAGACTTTTGAGGGGGAAAAAGGTATCATACATACTGCAATAACAGTATTTTTTAGCGCTCACTTGTAGGTGTAATTATGGAAAAAGACCCCCAAATGTCGAAATTGTCGCGTCGATTTTTGATGCATATTCGGATGACGATTGCGGCGTGGACAATCATCGTGGGGGCATCTTTCCTGTGGGATTTGTACAGCCACAAATATATTATTATTACGGGCGAAAAATTTAGGCTTGCCGTCGGAATCGGGTATGTACTTTTGTGGATACTGGTGTCGGGCGGCATTTTGGCGTTGGGGCGGCAGTGGAAAAAAACCATCGACCAATTGCATGACACGATGGCATCATTGCAGCAAACCGAGCACCGTCAACGGGCGCTGCTGGACGCAATCCCTGATTTGCTGTTTGTCTTCAACCGGGAGGGGAAATACCTGACCGTGGAGGGCACGGCACGGTTTCCCCTTTTTAAATCGGCGGATGAAATGCTGGGCAAAACCCTCTTTGATGTGCTCCCCAAAGATTTGGCACAAGAGCGCCTGACATTAATCCAAAAAGCGCTCGATACCGGCGAACCGCAATCCTTTGAATATTGGATACCGCTACAGGGGGAAGACCGCTTCTTTGAAGGGCGAATTGTGCCCAGCAGTGCGGATGAAGTGCTGTTCATCACCCGCGACATCACCGAGAAAAAAGAAGCGGCGGATAAACTGCGGCGGTTGAAAGAATTCAACGAGTCCATCGTGCAGCGCGTTTCGGAAGGGATTGTGGTGCAGGATTTGGACGGATACTTCAGTTTTGTGAACCCCGCCGCCGCCGAGTTGCTGGGGTACACGGTGGAAGAGCTGACCGGACAATACTGGACGACCGTTGTGCCGCCCGACCAGCGGCAGCTTGTGGAAAAGGCGGATGAACGCCGCAAGGCAGGGGTGTCAGACCATTATGAGCTGGAACTGCTGCGCAAAGACGGCTCGCGGATTATTGTGCTGACCAGCGGCAACCCGATGTTGATTGATGGGGAATATGCTGGCTCGATGGCGGTCTTCACCGATATCCGGGCGCAAAAAGAGGCGGAAGCTGCACTGGAAAACGTCAATACGGAACTGGAATATGCCGTTTTGCGTGCCAATGAACTCGCGGTGGCGGCGGAAAAAGCGAATCAGGCGAAGAGCGAGTTTCTGGCGACCATGAGCCATGAAATCCGCACGCCGATGAATGGCATTATCGGCATGACGGAACTGGCGTTGAGTACCTCGCTGACGGCGGAACAGCGCGAATATCTGACGGCGGTGCAAACGTCTGCGGAAGCGTTGCTGGGCATCATCAACGATATTCTGGACTTTTCAAAAATCGAAGCGGGCAAGCTGGAACTGGAGGAAATCGACTTCGATTTGCGCGACACGGTGGAGAAACTCGGCGATATTCTTTCCCAGCGCGCGCTGGAGAAAAATCTGGAATTGCTCATCCACGTGGAACCGACCGCCATCACAACCGTGCGCGGCGACCCCCTGCGCCTGCGCCAGATTATGGTCAATCTGGTCGGCAACGCCATCAAATTTACCGATGAAGGCGAGGTGCGGGTTGAATCCAAAATGCTCCACGCCACCGACGACGCCATCGAATTTCAAATTTCGGTGACGGATACCGGCATCGGGATTCCGAAAGAAAAGCAAGCCTTGATTTTTGAAACCTTTTCTCAAGCCGATAGCACGACCACGCGCAAGTATGGCGGCACGGGACTGGGGCTGGCAATCTCAAGGCAGCTTGTGGAAATGATGGGCGGCAATCTGTGGGTGGAGAGTGAATACGGGCAGGGGAGTGTATTCAATTTCACCATTCGATTGCCCCGCCAGCCGAATGCCCCCGCCCCGGATGTCGGCGACGAGCGGTTGCGCGGGGTACGGGTGCTGGTGGTGGACGACAATGCCAGCAGTCGGCGCATATTGGCTTCCACTTTGAGTGCCTGGGGGTGTTCGGTTGAGGATGCGGTGGATGGCGCACAGGCATTGCGGCAATTGGAACGCGCCCTCGACGCGGGAAATTTATTCGATGTGGTGTTGCTGGATGTCCAAATGCCGCAGATGAACGGCATTGAGGTGTTGCAGACCATTCGGCGGACGAACGGTTTGGGGTCGTTGCCGGTGCTGATGCTGCCGATGGTGAGCACCCTGCGCGAGGTCATCAATCGCCGTGATTTGGAATGGGCGGATTATGTGACCAAGCCGGTCAAATACGCCGAACTCATGCGCGGCATGCTGGTGGCAATCGGTGCGGAGAAGGCGAAAGAACCCGCCGACAGCGCAGAAGAGACCGACCCCGGCATCCACATCAGAAAAACGGATGTGGAGATTCTGCTGGTGGAAGACAACGAAATTAACCGCCGATTGGCGGTTGCCATGCTGGAACGCGAAGGTTACCGGCTGCAAACGGCGGAAAACGGCAGAATTGCGCTGGCGATGCTGGAGGCTCACGCCTTCGACCTGATTTTGATGGATGTTCAGATGCCCGAAATGAACGGGCTGGAAGCCACTGCCGCCATTCGCGCCAATCCGGCATGGGCAAACATCCCCATTATTGCCATGACCGCTCACGCGCTGGAGGGAGACCGGGAGTATTTCATTTCCGCGGGGATGGACGATTATGTGACCAAGCCCATCCGCACCAAAGAAGTGACCGCCGCCATTGCGCGGCAACTGACGCGCGTCGCCGCCGATGATG
>CAZMXX010000253.1:0-6071 GCA_964570315.1 uncultured Anaerolineaceae bacterium
CCAAATCATAGAGCGCGCGCAATTGCGTGTCATCCACCTGCAACGGAATCAGAAACGGCGTGCCGCCCGCCGCCACCACGGCATCAATATAGGTGTTGTACTGTCCATTAATGGGCGCTTTGATGTAATTTGAACTGCGCCCATAGTGGCACGGAATAGCAATAATCGGAAGTTTCGTCATAAAATAATCCTTTCCATTTATCAATTGGACGAATGTACCATCGGCGCGTACACGCCGCGCAGGTCAGGGTCAATCAATCGGGCAAGCGCCACCATCACTTGGTCGGCATATGCCTGTAATTGTGCGGTTTTCCCTTTGCCGGAAACGGGCGGGAAATATATCAGCTCGCCAATATTCACCCGAATTTTCATCCGCCGGAAACGGCGCAACCTTTGGACTGCGTCGGTATGCCCTGAAATGCCGATGGGCAGAACGGGGGTGTTGGTTTTGGTGGCTAAATATGCCACGCCCGGCTTCGCCGGTTGAAGCCCGCCGGTTCGGCTGCGCGTCCCTTCGGGGGCAAGCCCCAGAATGCCGCCGCTCCGCAGCACCTTCAGCGACGCTTGCAGGGCGGCGCGGTCAACTTCGCCCCGGTGGACGAAAATGCCTCCCAGCGCACGCACCAGCGAACCCACCAGAAATTTGTGTTCCCACTTTTTTGCCACGAAAACGGTGATTTTTCGCGGCGGCAAAATCGCCAGCAGAATCACCGGGTCTATCAACGTCAGGTGATTGATGGCGATGATGAATGGCTCCCGTTCCGGGTAACGTTCCAACCCGGTGATTTCAATTTTAGCGATGAATTTGAAGATGATTTTGAAAATCAGTCTTATCAGATGATATTTTTTCATGTGCCGGCTCAATGTTATTTAGATTGTAATCCCTGTGCCTGAACTTCATAGCGGCTCACGGTGGCATCGGGAATGGTGATGTCCACTGCAAACGGGGTGCGGGCGTTGCTGCGCAGCACCACCACATCAAGTTTCACTTGCCGTTGGGCAACAATTTTTCCGGTGTCATCATATGCCACCACCATTAACTTGATGCTTTCCGCATTGCCGGAGCCGCTGTTTTCCAACTGCCCCGTGATGCGATAGGTTGATTCGGAAATTTGCACCGCCGACACTTCAATCGGTGTTAAATCCAGATAATAGCGGGTATTCCCCAGCAGCGGCACGGCGGCAACCACTGCCACTTGATACTGGGCAAAGGATGACGGCGGCTCGTCAAAGGGGACGGCAAACGGCACCGATTGCCCCGACGGCAGCACATCCAGCCCGGTGAACGCCGCCTTTGATGCCAACAGTTTCCCTTCCGCGTCGAACAGATTCACTTCCACCACCATCTCCGAGAGGGTTGAACTGCCCGGATTGGTCACACTGCCGAAAGCCCACAATGTGCCGGGCGGGTTTTCCACAAAATTGACGCCCCGGATGTTGGCGGGGTATGGGGTGGGGGTCGGCGTGGGTGCGCCGGATTCATCTTCCGGTTCGGGGATGATTAAAACCTGCCCGATTTGCAGAGTGCGCGGGTCAATGATGCCGTTTGCCGCCTGAAGCGATTCCACCGAGATGCCGAAATTCAGGGCGATACTGCCCAGCACGTCGCCCGGTTGCACCGTGTAAATGATGGGCGTCGGGGTGGGCGTCGGGGTGAGGGTCGGTTCCGGCGTCGCCGGGCGGGGCGTGGCGGTGGGGCGCGGCGTCACCGTCGGCAGCAGTGTGACCGCCAGTGTTGGCGTGGGGGAATTCGGTTGTGCAATGGGTGATGGTTCGGGCGTGATGAGCTGTCCGCACGCCAATAAAGTGATGACCATCAGGATAAGTGCGTATCGTTTCATAAGTTGCCATTATACCACAACTGCCCCTCAAAGCGGGAAAAAATGGGCGGGCAATAGATTCACATAATGTTGCCTCCTCGTCAATAATATGGTAAACTGATTATGGTATGTAGATAATCGCAGTAACCAACAATGCAAGATTGCCGAAGGAGTGACCAATGGACGCAATTGTTCGCGGGTTCTTAAAGTTTCTGGAAGTGGAAAAAGGCTATTCCGACAACACCATCGCCGCCTACCGCAACGATTTATCGCAATTCAGCACGTTTATGCGCGCCAAAGTGAGCGATGATTGGAGCGATGTCACCCGTGCCTCCATCAACGATTACATTTCAAACCTGAAAGATAATCCTCGCCGCTCATACTCCTCATCCACCATTGCCCGCAAGGTGGCGGCAATCAAATCGTTTTTCCATTACCTCATTGCGGAAGGGATTGTGCAAAATGACCCCACCGCCACCCTCAATTCGCCGAAGGTGAAAAAACGATTGCCCAAAACCATTTCAGTGAAAGACATCAACCGGCTGTTGCAAATCACCACCGTGGATGACGCGCCGAAATCCCGCCGCGACCACGCGATGCTGGCGCTGCTGTACGCCTCCGGTATCCGCGTCACGGAGCTGGTGTCGCTGAATGTGGATGACGTTAATTTCACCGAGGGCAGTGTGCGCGTCAAAGGGAAGAAGAGCGGCATCAAAGAGCGCTACATCCCCGTTACGGGGGATGCGCTGGAAGCGTTGCGGGTTTATGTTGAGCGGGGACGGCGGCAACTGCTGCACACCCAAAAAGAACCCGCCCTTTTCCTCAACCATCGCGGCAAACGGCTCACCCGTCAGGGAGCATGGCTCATCATCAAACGCTATGTGGAAGAAATCGGCATCGAAGGGAAGGTGACGCCGCACACGCTGCGTCATTCATTTGCCGCACATAAACTTAGCCTCGGAAAATCGTTGCAGGAGATTCAAAAATTGCTGGGGCATGCCAATATTTCCACCACTCAGGTTTATACACATTTGAAGGAAGAAACTGACGAATAATTTTCCGTAAAATACAGATGCATAATTGGCGGCAGAAATATTGTCGCCAATTATTTGTGTCTGAAGAAAAATATATTTGGACGGTATAAAATGACAATTTCAATGCAAGCTCTCCAAGAAGCCGCCGATTACATTATGGCACAAACACCGCTGCGCCCGCGCATCGCCTTCACGCTGGGGTCGGGCATGGGACCGCTGGCGGATGAATTGCAAAACGTCACCATCATCCCCTATGCCGACATCCCGCATTTTGCGCGTTCAACCGTGCAGGGGCACGCCGGGCAGTTGGTCATCGGCGAATTGCAGGGGCACACGGTACTGGCGATGCAGGGGCGGTATCATTTTTATGAAGGGCACGACATGCAAGCCGTCACCCTCCCCGTGCGGGTGATGAAGTTGCTGGGCGTGGAAATTTTCATCGTCACCAATGCCGCCGGCGGGCTGAACCAGACTTTTTCAGTGGGAGATTTGATGCTCATCACCGACCACATCAATTTCACCGGCATGGCAGGACACCACCCGCTGATAGGCGCGAATTTGGACGCATTCGGTCCCCGTTTTCCCGATATGTCCACCCCATACGATTTGGAATTGCAGGCAATGGCGCGACGAGCGGCGCAGCAGGCGGGGTTCACCCTGCAAGAAGGGGTGTACGTGAGTTTGGCGGGACCTTCTTTTGAAACACCCGCCGAGATTCGCTTCCTGCAAATTGTCGGCGGGGATGCGGTGGGCATGTCCACCGCGCCGGAAGTTGTAGTGGCGCGACACAGCGGCATCCGGGTGCTGGGCATCAGCGGCATCTCCAATGTCGCCATCACCGATACCACCAGCGACCGCGAAACGACACATGAAGAGGTGCTGGAAGCGAGCCACATCATGGCAGGCAAGCTGATTCAACTGGTGAAGGGCGTGCTGGCGGAATTAGCCGACACGGCGGAATAATCGTTCGCTGCGCGTAGGGGATTTGTAGGGTACGTGTTTGCAAACAATTTGCCACAATATCATCCCGTTTGTATACTCTGCTGTGAACGATTTTTCATTAATGTGAAAGGCTTTCTGGCGAGACATGTCAATCCTGGTAAAACTCATCGCCGATAACGCCCTCTGGGTGTATATTTTTTTAGCACTGGTCGGATTATGGCAAATTCGCAGTATAAACCTTGCCGTGAATGCGCGCAACCGTTCAATTTTTGCGCTGGAAAAAGAAACCGCCATCGCGCGGATGAATCGGGCAATCATCAATCTGGTGGTGGTATTGTTGCTGACGGGGGGCATTTATTACACCGCCAACATTTTAATCACCGAAGTTCCCCTACCGGTGAGCACCCCGACGCCCACGCTGATTGTGCAATTGCCGCCCACACCGACCCTGCCGGTTTTGCTGCCCACACCGACCCCCACGCTCACGCCCACCCCGCGCCCCACTGCCGTGCCGCAAACGGTCGCCACGCCCACCCCGGAACCCGCCGCAAACACCGGGGTGACGCCGAATTGCCCCAATCCGGGCGGACGCATCACCCAACCCGGTGATGGCGCAACTGTGTCCGGGATGGTACAAATTTTCGGGGCGGCGGTGACTGAAAACTTTGATTATTACAAAATTGAATTCCGCGTGCCGGGTAGTGATTGGAATTTCATTCAGGCATATGATACGCCCGTCCCCACCGAAGGATTTTTGGGCGCATGGAACAGCGACACCGTCCCGCCCGGCACATACGGTTTCCGGTTGGTGGTGGTTGATGTCACCGGAAACTACCCTGAACCCTGTGAAATCGCACTTACCGTGAGCCGCTAACGGCTCAGAGAATTCAAGGACTATGCGTAAACCAAAAGGATTCTATCTAAAAGATTTTCTGAAATTAGGCTCCGCCGGGGGTATTTTGCTGATGATTGCCGCCGCACTGGCGATCATTTTGGCGAATTCTCCTCTGGCGAATATTTACACCTCTTTTATTGACCTGCCGGTATCGGTGAAAGTGGGCAGTTTTAAGATTGCCAAACCGTTGCTGTTGTGGATAAATGACGGTTTTATGTCGTTGTTTTTCTTGCTGGTGGGACTGGAACTCAAACGGGAAATGCTGGAAGGCGAACTTTCGACGCCCGCAAACATTGCCCTGCCCGCTTTGGGCGCACTGGGGGGAATGCTCGTTCCGGCGGGAATTTACGTCGCGTTCAATTTTAACAACCCCGCGGCAATATCAGGGTGGGCAATTCCCACCGCCACCGATATTGCCTTCGCGCTGGGCATCCTCTCTCTGCTTGGCTCGCGCGTGCCCATCTCGCTGAAAATTTTCCTCACCTCGCTTGCCATTTTTGATGACATCGGCGCGGTACTCATTATTGCCATTTTTTACACGGCGAACATTTCATTTTCGGCATTGGCATTTGTTGGAATATGCCTGCTGGTATTGTTTTATTTCAACAAACGGGGATTTACAGAAAAAATGCCCTATTTCGCCGTCGGGTTGATTATGTGGGTGGCGCTGCTGAAATCGGGGGTGCATGCCACGCTGGCGGGCGTGCTGCTGGCGTTGTTCATTCCCATCCGCGACGCGGAAGGGGCATCGCCGTTGCGGGAATTGGAGCATGACCTGCACACCGTCATCGCTTTTGGCATTTTGCCGTTGTTCGCTTTCGCAAATTCCGGCATCGTTTTGTTGGGCGTTGCCCCCGAAGCCATTTTCAATGGTGTGTCGAATGGCATTATCGCCGGATTGTTTATCGGGAAACAACTTGGGATATTCATCTTCTGCTGGGTCGGGGTGAAATTGAATATTGCCCGGTTGCCACAGCAAATTTCATGGAAAACTTTGTACGGCACGGCAGTACTGTGCGGGATTGGGTTCACCATGAGTCTCTTCATCGGTTCGCTGGCATTCACCGGTCCCGTTCTGTTTGATGAACGTATCGGGATTGTCTTCGGCTCGCTACTGTCGGGAGTGGTGGGGTATAGCATCTTGTCTTTCTCGCTGAAAAAATCCGCTCCCGTCACCGAAACGTCCCAAAGCTATTAACGCAACAAGTTTATAACAAACTGAATGAAACTTTTGTCGTTAATTTTATTTTAGCCACGAATTTCCACAGATTTCACTAATTTTATTCCAAAATTAGTGAGATTCGTGAGAATTCGTGGCTAATTTTTTTGGTAGTGGTTATTTTTGACTGATGAAACAAAATATACCCGAAGGGTCGAAGG
>CAZMXX010000254.1:0-6066 GCA_964570315.1 uncultured Anaerolineaceae bacterium
CCACGCATCGCCGCCGCCACCCTGCAAATACCCCGCGTAATAGCTGAACAACCACGTGCTTTCCCATTCGCCATCCACCGCCGAATGCGTGCCCCCGTCCGTTTCGGGGGTGTATTTTTCATACCACGGAATGAAGCCCCACACTTTGATGAGCCGCAATCCGGCTTCGGCGCGGGCGGTCTGCACAATTTCCGTCAAAAGTTCCGCACGCACGGGCGCATCATCTTTCCACGGCGAAAGGTCAAACGCAAAACCGCCGCGCTGAATCACATAATCCCGCTCCAGCGCGTACACCCCGCCGCGCGTCATCTCCCCCCGCCGATATTTCCGGGCGGGCGTGCCGTCTTCCAAATATGCCAATAGCGTGGGGTCGGCGCGCCCGTTGTCCAGATATTCCGCCATCGCCCAGCGATACGCCGCCACATCATCGGCGAATTTCCCCGCCAGCGATATTTTCGTCTGCCAGCGCGCCGATAGCTTTTGCGCCAGCGGGCTGCCGGCGCGCACAATCGGCACGCCCTCCACCCCGGCGATGGTGGTGGCGACATTCAGGGTCGCGGGCACGGCATCATCCCACGCCACCAAGCCCTCAATTTCCGGGGCGAAGGTGTCCAGCACCGCCTTAAACGTGGGCAGGGTGACAATGGATGTCTCCGCCAGCCAGCCGTATGGTTCGTTTGGCGTGCGGTATGTGTCCAGCCAAAATTGGTCGGTGGGATGATGGATGAGATACAGCCGGGGCGCGTCCCGGTTGACGATACCCTGCAAACTGCTCAGGAAAATGAGGGTATCATAATCGTTCAGCAGGTCGGTGAACGATTTTCCATCCGGCGGCGGGGTGTCGGGGGGACAGGGCGCACCGCAGAGCGCAGCATGGTCAACGTGCAGATTCTGCACATCGAACACATACAGCCGGTCTGGGAAGGATGGCGCGGGGCGCGGAGCGCAGGCGGCGGCAACCACGACAATCAGCAGGGCAAAAAGCACAAGCGACAATCGGCGGGCGGATGGGGAGCGTTTTGCACTTTGAATTTTGATTTTGGAATTCAAAGCTTACCCCACCACCATTCGGAATCCAACCCACAACCCGATTTCCACCACAATTGCCACAAACCACAGCAGGTAGGTCGCCAGCGGGTCTTTCCGATACCAGATTGCGCCCAGCATCAAATTGATGGCGGCGATGATTGCGCCGCCATACGGAATCCACAGCAGTTGCTCGCGGCTGGCGATGGCGGCTGTTTGCGCCGCCACCCCCGCCGGAAGATGGATGGCGGGCGGCAGCGCGGGATAGCGGGAAAAGACCGCGCCGACCAGAATCAGAGTCAGCAGAATAATTGCCATGCCGAAATAGCGCGCCGTCCGGTCGAACCAGAGGGGGAATGCCCACAGTCCGCGCCGTTCAACTGCCGCCTGCCAGCGCCGGGTTTCACCGAGCGGGGCTCGTTTTTCCCATGCGGTGATGAATGCCGCGCCATTTTCGGGGGAGAGGTAAATTTCGGTGGCATCGGTTTTCACCACCAGCGACTCCCCCGCTGTGCCCGTAGCGAAGAGCCACAGTCCATCGCGGCGGCAGAGCCACCAACGGGGCAGGGTTATCCCCAAAAAAGTGCAGACGGGCAGCGCGGGCGCGGCGGTGATGGCGCGGATGTCGCCGATGGGGATGCGGATGGTGGTCGCGCCCCAGCGGATGGTCAGCCCGTTGCGGGTGAGGTGATATTGCAGGCGGAAAAGCGCCACGGCGCGATACAGGAATATCGCCGCCAGCAGCACCGCCAGCCCCACGCCGAAAAGCCGCCAGAATTGCGCGGCGGAGACGGGTTGCCGGCGGGCAATGTCCGCCAGCAGGGCGGCGCTCGCCAGCAAAATGCCGCCGATGCCCAAACACAGCCATCCCCCGCGATGGGGTTTTGGTTTGAATTGTTGTCCGCTCAAAGGGGTCATGGGTTGCTCACAACAGCGTTTCGATGTCCCACCGTTTCAATTCATCAATCATCCGGTGGGCGGTGATGTCCAGCGAAATGGGCGTGATGGAGATGAGGTTGTTTTCCGTCGCCCAGATGTCCGTGCCGTGTTCAGATACGCCGGAGGGCGGTTGCCCGCCAATCCAGAAATAATCGCGTCCGCGCGGGTCTTTGCGGCGCACCAATTCATCCAGATAGACTCGTTTGCCCAGCCGGGTTATCGCCACCCCGGCAATTTTTTCCCAATCGCAGCGGGGAAAATTGACGTTGAGCAGTGACCCCACGGGCAAGCCCCGTTCCAGCACCACCCCGGCGAGCTTCGCCGCGAATTGCGCCTGCCCGGTGTAATCGTCGCTTTCAACGGGATGCACCCGCGAAAAGGCGATGGCGGGCAGTCCGTCAATCACCCCTTCCACCGCCGCCGCCACCGTGCCAGAATAAAACAGGTCGTACCCCATATTCGCGCCCAAATTGATGCCGGAGACGACCAAATCCGGTTTCTCCGCCAGCACGCCGAGGTTCGCCAGCGCGACACAATCGGGCGGCGCGCCGCTCGATTTGTACGCCGTGCTGCCGTCCTCCCACACAACGGGGTCGGCACGGAGCATTTTGTGCATCGTTTTGGGATGCCCGGATGCCGACCAATTGCGGTCGGGGGCGAAGATGACCGTTTCCGCCACGGCGTTCAACGCGCGTTTCAGCACGGGCATCACAGGCGAGTCAATGCCGTCATCATTGGTGAGTAAAATCAGAGGGGTATCGGTCATTGTTTCCTCTATGTTTTCAGGTCGGGCAGGATTGCCGCCCACCGGCGCGGGTCAATGATGGCGCGGGTTTGCGGCTTGTCCTCTTCCTCTTGTTTGTGGATGATAGAAATATACAGCGGTTCGGTCTGGAATTCATTGCCCGCCACATCGAAGGCTTTCGCCCAAATGACGTGCGTTTCAGTGTAGCCCACCGTGTCGGAGATGATTTGCATCCCGCCGGAGAAAACCTGCGTGTACCCCACAATCTTTTCGGTGTCGGTGATGTCGGGGGTGGCGGCAATCTCTTCCGGCGTGCGCGGCGCGGTGATGCTGATAACCTGCGTCAGGGTGATGACCTCGCCGGGGACGGGCTGCCCGTCGGGTCCAATCACCGGCTGTCCGTCGGAGGTGAGCAGGGGCAATGTTTGGGTGATGGCGTATTCGCGGTCGAACACCACATCGCTCATCACCAGCGTCCAGCGCATATTGTACGGCGCAACGGTACTTTCACCGATTTTGCGATTGTCCATATAATATTCCACTCTATCCATCGCAAAATTATCGTTGGCTTCCACTTGGAAATTGATGTATTCATCATCTTCCAGCACGTATACCCTGCCGTCCTCCGGGTTGAGCATTTCCGCAGTGGGCGGAGTGTTGTCAATGGTCACCTGTGTTGCCTGCCGCTGGAACGAGCCATCGCCGCGCAGAACCGTCAGTTGCAGGGTGTACAGCCCCTCTTCCAGCCCGCCAGTTTCCCAGAATTCCAACGGACCGTTGTCCACCGGGCTATTGTGGTCGCCGCCCAATTGACGCCATTCCTGCGGGTTGAGTCCCTGTCCGAATTCCAGCCGGTAAAGCTGGAAACCATCGAGGCGGGCGTTGCCGGTGATGACCACGCCCCCCTGAATATATTCAAATTGGCGGGGGAAGGTGATTGCCACGGGTCCGGTTGCCACTGCCCCCGCGCAAGTGTCATCATATTCGCGCGGCGGTTGGGGGATATCCTGCGCTTTCACCCAGTCGTTCGCCACCGCCGGGTAGATTTCAAACACTTTCGTTTCAATCAAATCGGGCGGGGTGCAGCCTGCCACCGCCAGCTTCCCGTTTTCTTTGTTGATTTCAAAGGGTTGATGCACATTGTCCGTGGTTTTCGGCTCTGTCCCTTCCAAAAACAGCTCGGTGACGGTACTGGGCGTGTATTCTGTGGGCAGCAGCCCCGACACCGCATCCACGGTGACGTCCACCAGCCCCGGCGGGCGCAGCCACGTTTCCACGGGCTTGTCGCGGTGATAATATTCCATCACATCATGCCAAATGGGACCCGCGCCGGAAAGCCCGGTGACATCTTTCATCGGCTCATTGTTGTTGTTGCCCACCCAGACAGCGGTCGCCAACTGCGGGGTGAAGCCCAGCGTCCAGTTGTCGCGGAAGTTGTTGGTAGTGCCGGTTTTGGCGGCGACGGGACGGTCATCCAGCACCAGTGAACTGTGAATGCCGAAAGCGGGCGCACGGGCGTTGTTGTCGGTCAGAATGCTGACCATCAGATATGCCAGCGCGGGGTCGATGATTTGTTCGGTGGTGGGTTGTTTGTATTCATACAGCACATTACCCGCCGCATCTTCCACCCGCAGAATGGCAACCGGGTCGAGTTTGCGGTATCCGGGGCGGATATTCTGCTCCGGCACGGGTTTCCCCGCCATCACCCCGTTGTTTGCCAGCACGCTATACGCATACGCCATATCGAGCGGCTTCACCTCGCCGCCGCCCAACGTAAGCGCCAGCCCGTAATAATCCTCATCCAGCGTGGTGATGCCCATTTTGTGGGCATTGCGAATCACGTCCTTCACGCCGGATTTTTGCATCACCCATACCGCGGGGATATTGTAACTGCGGGCGAAAGCGTTTCGCAGGCGCACCGGACCGTGATATTTCAGGTCGTAATTTTCGGGGACGTAGGGGGCATTCGGCGGGTCGGGGAAGGCTTGCCGCACGTCCATAATCATGGTCGCCGCCGTTGCCACCCCTTTTTGCAACGCGGTCATATAGTTGAACGGTTTGAAGGACGAACCGGGCTGTCGTCCGGGGTCGGCGGTGCAGACGTTCACATTGCCGTCATTTTCGGTATCCCAATAATCAATACTGCCCACCATCGCCAGAATCTCGCCGGTTTTGGGGCGGATGGAGACCACACAGGCGTTGCTGGCATTCTTGCCTTCATCCAACAAGGTTTGAATCTGCTCTTGGGCTATTTCCTGCGCCTTCGCATTCAAATCCAAATCAATGGTGGTGTAAACCTTCAACCCACCCCGATAAACCGTGCGCGGGTCGAACATTTTGAGCAGTTCATCGCGGGCGTAAATGGCAAAATGCGGCGCAATAATGTCGAAACGCTGTTCGATGGGTTTCACATCCAGCGTCACATCATAGGCGGCGGTGGCTTCTTCTTCGCTGATGATGCCCTCTTCCACCAGCCGGTTCAGGGCAATCCCCTGCCGCTGTTTGGCTTCCGTGGGATTATCGAGCGGATTGAGCGCGGGAAACTGCGGAATCGGAGTGAGCATAGTGCATTCCGCCAGCGAAAGCTCGCTGATGGTTTTATGGAAATAGACCTGCGCCGCCGCCTCGATGCCGTATGCCAGATTGCCGTAATAATTGGTGTTGAAATACCATTCCAGAATCTGGTCTTTTTCATAACGGCGGGTGATTTCGGTGGATAGAATCAGCTCTTTCAGCTTGCGGGTGTACGATTTTTGGGCGCGTTCCTCTTCATTAATGATGATATTTTTGATGAGCTGCTGGGTGATGGAACTCCCCCCCTGAATTTGTCCGCCCTGCAAATTGCTCACAAACGCGCGCATCAACCCTTCAATATCGAAGCCGGGATTGGTGTAGAAGTTTTTATCTTCCAACGCAATCACCGAATCTTTGCAAGTTTGCGGAATCTGGTCAATCGTCACGTATGAACGGTCACCCAAACGGGGGTCGAACAATTCATACAGCACCGTTTCGCCGGTGCGGTCGTAGATTTTGGTGGTTTCAAAATTTTCCTGCTCGGTCTCAATGGCAGAGGGGTCGGGCAGTTCCGCCGCGAAGCTGGCGTACACGGAATAAACTGCGCCAAAAATCCCGGCAACCAGCGTGCCGATGACCGCCAGCGTGAGAATTGCCGCGCCGCCGAAGGTCCATCCGGCAAAGAGCGCGTATTTGGGGCGGAATTGTTTCGCCCGCTTCCGCCGTCGGCGGGTTATCATTACTTTTCGGTTCGACTGCATACATTACCTTTTGTGATTTGTGATTTGTGATTCGTGATTCGTGATTCGTGATTCGTGATTCGTGATTCGTGATTCGTGATT
>CAZMXX010000255.1:0-6054 GCA_964570315.1 uncultured Anaerolineaceae bacterium
AAATTCAACTCCGGTTGTCTATTCCGTTTTTCAACTGCGAAATATAGGCTTAGAATCCATCCGGAAAATCATGGTGCATTTCAATCACGAATAACACGAATGGACAAATATCACGAATTTTTATCGGTTATTTGTGCCGGTCGATGATACAGCGTATGGCGCGGTGCGTTAAAATAGCTGCCCCACCCAATCGAATGCGCCGAGCAGTTTGGCGGCAGAAACGACAATCACGGCGATGAGCAGCCAGCGCACGAATTCCGCGCCCCGCTCCACCGCCATTCTGGAGGCGACCCATCCGCCGCTGGCGTTGCCCACTGCCAGCAACAGCCCGACACCCCAATTCACTTGGCGGTTGGCGATGAATACGCCCAGCGCGAAAATGGTGAACGCCAGCACAATCAGCACTTTCACGGCGTTGGCGCGCACCAAATTGTATCCCGCGCCGAGCACCAATCCCGCCAGCAGGAAAATGCCCACGCCGACTTGAATGAAGCCGCCATAAATGCCAATCCCAAAGAAGATGATGACCTGCTGCCATGAAATTCGCTTGCCGAGGATGTCACTTTTGCCGTGCAGCCAGCGTTTCGGGTTGATTAAAATGACCACCAGCATCACCACCATCAGCAGCCCGATGGCGCGGCGCATCATTTCTTCATTTAAATTGACGGCAATCTGCGCCCCAATGACCGACCCGACGATGGCGGGCAGGGCGAGTTGCAGCCCGCCGCGCCAATCGAGCACTTTTTGGCGGCGGAAACTGTCAGTGGTGACGATGTTCTGAATCAATATCGCCACCCGATTGGTGCCGTTGGCGACGGTTGGCGGCAAGCCCAGAAAAATCAGCACCGGCAGGGTGATGAGCGAACCGCTCCCGGCGAGTGTGTTGATGAATCCTGCCGCGAATCCGGCGGCAATAACAGCGATGTACAGATACCAAGCCACGATATTCTCCTTTGGATGCAATTTCCATATTTATATATCCGATATGGAAAAATACCAAAAATATGTACAATGGGTGGGGATTGCCGAACGTATTTTGCGCCGTATTGCATAAAATTACGCAACACGAAATACGCAATCACCGGCTACCTTGCAACGCTGAACCTTGAACCCGAAACCCTGATTGACTGACAAAACTCGCCAATGTTTTTATAGGACGCAGAGAAACGCTGAGAAACGCAGATTTCTATGTTTTACAGATTAAATGCCACCGTTAAAACGTTGCAGGAAAAAACAAAATTGAGGTATTGCGGTTGATTATCAGCGAAAATCTGCGTGCATCTGCGTCCAAAAAAGATTTGTCAGTCAATCAGCCCGAAACCTGAAACTTTGAACCTGAATCACATCGGAGGACGTATGAAAAACCAACCAATCAGAATCATCGGTGCGCGGATGGACTTGGGACAGTCTCGGCGCGGGGTGGATATGGGACCGAGCGCCGTGCGCTACGCGGGATTGTTCAAACGGCTGAAAAATCTGGGTTGCGAAATTGAGGATGCGGGCAATATTCAGGTTCCCGTGCGCGATACCCTTTCCCGCGATGGGGGGATGTCCTTTTTGCCCGCCGTGGTGAAAACCTGCGAGGCGCTGTACGAAGCGGGGCGGCAGTCGGTCGCCGACGGGGCGCGCCCGCTCTTTCTGGGCGGCGATCATTCCATCGCGGCGGGAACCATCGGCGGGGTGACGCACGATGCGCCCGCCGGGGTGCTGTGGATTGACGCGCACGGCGATTTCAACACGCCGGAAACATCGCCGAGCGGGAATCTGCACGGGATGCCGCTGGCATCGCTGATGGGGTACGGTGCGCCGGAGATGGTCAATTTGGGCAGACCGGGGGCGAAGCTCACTGCGCCGGATGTGGTACTCATCGGCATTCGGGATTTGGATGCCGACGAACGGCGTTTGCTGCGGCAGGCAAATGTGGGGATTTACACGATGCGCGAAATTGACGAACGCGGCATCGCCACGGTGGCGCACGAAGCTTTGCGCCAATTGCGGCATCACCACCGTTTGCACATCAGTTTGGATATGGACAGCCTCGACCCGGCGGAAGCGCCCGGCGTCGGCACACCCGTCCCCGGCGGACTCACCTACCGGGAAGCGCACCTGTTGATGGAAATCATCGCCGACACGGGCAAAGTCGCTTCGATGGACGTGGTGGAGGTCAATCCCATTTTGGATGAGCGGAACAGAACCGCCGAAATCGCGATGGAGTTGATTGCCTCCCTGCTGGGGGAATCAATATTATAACCGTTCCCATTCGGGGCGTGTGTCTGTTTCCAGCACTTCCAGTTGTTTTTCCATCTCGAAAATCTGGTCGCGGATGAGCGCGGCTTTTTCAAAGGCGAGTTCTTTCGCCGCCGCTTTCATCTGCTTTTGCAATTCTGCGATGGTACGGCGCAGTTCATCGGCGGGAATGGGCGCGTTGATGATATATTCCCCGCTCGTTTCCGCCACCAGCGCGGGCGTGGGTTTCGCTTCGTCGGTTTGCGTTATCATCTGACGAATTTCTTTCAGGATGGATTGCGGTTCGATGCCGTGCGCCCGATTGTATGCCGCCTGTTTTTCGCGGCGGCGGTTGGTTTCATCAAGGGCGAATTTCATGGAGCGGGTGATTTTATCGGCATACATGATGACCGTGCCTTCCACGTGTCGCGCCGCCCGCCCGATGGTTTGCACCAGACTGGTTTCCGAGCGCAGAAACCCTTCTTTGTCCGCGTCCAGAATTGCCACCAGCGAAACTTCGGGCAAATCCAGCCCTTCCCGCAACAGGTTGATGCCGACCACCACATCGAAAATACCCATCCGCAAATCGCGCAAAATTTCCACCCGTTCCAACGTTTTGATGTCGCTGTGCAGATATTGCACTTTCAGCCCGGCTTCCATCAGATATTCCGCCAAATCTTCCGCCATCCGTTTGGTCAGCGTGGTGACCAGCGCTCGCTGCCCGCGCTCAATGCGCATGTTCAACTCGTGCAGCAAATCGTCAATCTGCCCCGCTGTGGGACGCACTTCCACCTGCGGGTCGAGCAGTCCGGTGGGGCGGATGAGCTGTTCCACAATCTGGTCGGCGTGCTCTTTTTCGTAGGGTCCGGGCGTGGCGGTGGTGTAAATAATTTGATGGATGTGCGTTTCCCATTCTTCAAAAGTCAGCGGGCGGTTGTCGAGTGCGCTGGGCAGGCGGAAACCGTAATCAACCAAAACGGTTTTTCGGGCGCGGTCGCCGTTGTACATCCCCCGAATTTGGGGAATGCTCATATGGCTTTCGTCCACCACCATCAAAAAATCGTCGGGGAAATAATCGAGCAGTGTCCATGGGGTGGAGCCGGGCGGGCGCTGCGACAGCGGGCGCGAGTAATTTTCGATGCCGGAGCAGTAGCCCATTTCGCGCAACATTTCCAAATCGTAGCGGGTGCGCTGTTCCAGCCGTTGCGCTTCCAGCAGTTTATCTTCCGCGCGGAGTTCCTTCAGCCGTGTTTCCAACTCATCTTCAATATCCTTGATGGCTTCGCTCAACTTGTCCTGCGGGGTGATGAAGTGTTTTGCCGGGTGGATGGTCAGCGTTTCCAGCCGCTCGCGCACTTCGCCCGTCAGCGCATCAATTTCGGTGATGCGGTCAATTTCGTCGCCGAAAAACTCGATGCGATATGCCAAATCATTGTATGCCGGGCGAATTTCCAGCGTGTCGCCGCGCACCCGAAACGCGCCGGAGCGGAGGTCGTAATCGTTGCGCTGATAGTGAATGTCCACCAGATGGCGCAGCACTTTGTTCCGTTTGCGAACTTCGCCCACCGTGAATTCGATGTGGGCTTTGTCGTATTCGGCGGGGTCGCCCAGCCCGTAAATTGCGCTCACACTGGCGACAATCAGCACGTCTTTGCGGGTAGCCAACGCACTGGTTGCCGCCAGTCGCAGACGGTCAATTTCCTCATTGATTTGCGCATCTTTTTCAATGAAGGTGTCTGTGCGGGGGATGTATGCTTCCGGCTGATAATAATCGTAATAGCTGACAAAATATTCCACGGCGTTGTGGGGGAAAAACGATTTAAATTCCCGGTACAATTGCGCCGCCAGCGTTTTGTTGTGCGCCATCACCAGCGTGGGGCGTTGGATGCGCGCCACCACATTGGCGATGGTGAATGTTTTTCCCGTGCCCGTCGCGCCGAGCAAAACTTGATGTTTTGCGCCCGCGTTCAACCCCGCCACCAACTTTTCAATCGCGTCGGGTTGGTCGCCGGAGGGTTGGAATTCTGAAACCAGTTGAAATTTCGGCATTGTTTCACCTTTATTTTGAACGAGACATCGCTCTAAACCAGAACGGTAGTTCGATATTATAGCAAAGGATGGAACGAGCGCCAAGTTGGTGAAAAAATATAATGGCGCTGTTGGACTTTTTAGCAGAGAGGCATACAATGGCAGCCTAATTTTTTGCAGTTGTGAAAAACTTCTGCCCAAAGGAAAGCACCTATGCCCATTTTCGCCGTTGGATTGGTTCTCGCTTCAACCGTTTTGCACGCCAGTTGGAATTTACTGCTCGGTGCGCGGCGCGATAGTTTCATCTTGCTGCGCATAACCTTGATTGTGGTTGCCATTGGCATTGTGCCTGCCGTCGCAGTGGAACTGACTGGCACGCCGTTTTCGCTGACTGTGTGGCTGTACGCGCTCGCCGCCGGAATCGCAATGGCCGTGTACGATTTGGGGTTGACGAAAGGCTATCAGCTTGGAAATTTTACGGTGGTGTATCCCGTGGCGCGGGCGCTGCCGATTCTCATTGTTGCCGTGGCGGATGTGGTGATAGGGCAAGCACCGACGCTGATCGCCTGGGCGGGGATGGTGCTAGTGCTGGTCGGATGTGTGGTGATGCCGCTGGAATCACTGCGGGCGTTCAAACTTTCCGCATACTTGAACCGCACAATGATTTGGATTATCGTCACGGCGCTGGGAACGGTGGGCTATACCCTCATCGACCATACCGCCGCCGATTTTTTTGAAGCGGGGCCGATGACCGCCGCCCGCTATGGCATCTATGAATTTGCGTTTTCCGCGCTCTTTTTCACCATCATTTTGCGGGTGATTCAGCCACCGGTGAACACAGACACCGGCTGGCGGCATTGGTGGCAGGCAGTGCTCGGCGCGCTGGCGATGTTTGGCGCATACTGGCTGGTGCTGTGGAGCTACCAAATCAGCCCGCAAGCCAGTTATGTGGTGGCACTGCGACAATTCAGCATTGTGCTGGGGGTCATTGTGGGGTCGTTTTTATTCAATGAACCGGCACGCGGATTGCGAATTTCCGCATCCATTGCCATTGCCGGGGGCATCGGATTGATTACATTGGGAGGATAGCCGATGGAAACGTCACAATTTTTGACACAATCAAAATGGTATCGCGGCGATTTTCACGCCCACACAACCGCTTCGTGGGATGGATACCACACTTTGGCCGAATTGGCGGCGGTGGCACGGGCGGAAAAACTCGACTTTTTCGCCGTGACCGACCACAACAGTGTCGCTGCGCTGGCTGAAATTGCGGACATTTCCGGCATTCTGGTTCTGCCGGGCATCGAAGTGACAACCAAGCGGGGGCATCTGAATGTTTTCGGAATGGCGGGGGAGTTTGATTGGATGGACGGGCTGTTGGGCGACGAAGAGTGGGCGACGCTGCGCGGAAAATACACCTCCGCTACCGCGTTGACCCGCTACACCGCCGAATTGGGCTTGCTCAATTCCATCAATCACCCGTTGATGACGCCGTGGGCGTGGCAATTTGCCGACGTGGAGATGGGGTACATCCACGCCATCGAAATTTGGAACGACCCCAGCTACCCCACGAACGACGCCTTCAATCCCCAGACGCTCGATTTGTGGACGCGGGCGCTGAACGCTGGATTGCGCGTGACCGGCATCGGCGGCAGCGATTATCACCGTCCGCAGCCGTTGCCCGGAATGGACAAACCGCCGGATCGGCTGGGCACGCCGGTCACCTACGTTTTCGCGCCGAAATTATCCGTTCCGGCAATTCTGACGGCGGTGCGCGAGCATCGCGCGGTTGTGAGC
>CAZMXX010000256.1:0-6049 GCA_964570315.1 uncultured Anaerolineaceae bacterium
TGTCTCTGGTGGAATACCACGCCCACGCCTGCACCAGCCGGTTGCCATCGGCGGGAAGTCCGGTGGCGGGGTCGGTGGCAGCGAGCATCATATTGAACATATCGGTCAGGAATTGCGCGGCTGCATTGTTGTCAAATCCGCCGTAGTTCGGCGGGGGCAGCACGCCAAACTCGCTGATGATGAGCGGCTGGTTGCGGTAGCCACGGTCAGCCATCCACTGTCGAAAGTCTCGCAGGGCGGTTTCCAGTTTGCCCACGTTCAACAAATCTGTGGCACTAAAGTCAACAACCCATCCTGTACTGCTGCTGGCGAAGGGCGGTACGGTTGCCCCCCATGAAGAGGTGCAAGGGTTTTCATTTAGACGGTAAAAGTGAATGTTCCACACGTCAATGGGCATCGTTTCGGAATATGTGTTTTGGTAGTGGGTCAGCACTTTGTCCAGATATTCCATCCGCAGGGGGGAAGGTTGAACAATGGCGCCGATGGCAACTTTGGCGGTGGGGTCAGCGGCTTTGATGGTGGTGTAAAAATAACGATAAAGTTCAGCATACAGTTCCGCCTGAATGGGGCTGCCATTGTAGATGGAATCCGGCTCATTGCCCACCATCCACAGCGCGCCGGGATGCGCCTGCACACGCTGGATGAGAGTTGTGCCGGTGAGACTGGGGGTAACTTGGCTAAGTTGAGTAGCTATATATTTTTCTGAACATCGGTCGATGCTGTCATGGCGCACGTTCAAATAAATGGTGCGTCCATATTCCGCGCCGCCGGGATGGGTTGGGTTCGTTGACGCACCCCAATCGAGATACCATCCCGCGTTGAGCACGGCAGCATCGTCGCCGGATGTTTTGCCAAAGCCCATGCGGTCGGCATCCGATTCGTATGGGGGCAGGAAAAAATCGCCGCTGCCATAGGATGGATACGGCGGCGCAATTGTGGTCGCGCTCCCCAACGCCCAAACAGTCAGCCCGCCGATGACTCCGAGTATGCCAATGACACTTGCGAGACGCATCGGTAATTTCATTGATCAGATTCCCCTTTTTTCAGATGCGACAGTGTACCATGCGCAGCCTATTTCCCCAACAAAAAAGAGGGAGAGCAAATGCTCTCCCTCCGGTACTGCGTGATGATGCTACTGCCGAATTACTTCATAATCAGCGGCAGGTAGGTTTTGTTGGGGCGTTCCAACCGATGAACGAGAATTGGCACGGAAACCGCAGTCGGCGCTTCCGGCGGACCAAGTTGCAACAGCCCTTCATACGTCGTATTGTCGAGCATCACCTTACTGAAGTCGATAGTGAACGGAACCGGAACACCGGCGGAAACTGCACCACTCGGAGCTGACGAGGCGAGATCTGTACCCTGCACGGCGAAGATGCGCAGGTCATACGTGCCACCACCGGTCACATCCCACCCGTGGACGCTGGCGCGCCAATTACCATCAGCTGGATTGATAACCGTCACGATTTCATCGGATGTCCCTGTCGTAGATGAACCGACCAAGTCACCCCAAGTGAAGCCGTCGTTTCCGGCATCGTAGAAGATGAAGAGGTCAATGTCGTTAGTGGTGGCATTTTCGGTATTCACCACCAGCTTCGCACCATCGGCGATGGTGAAGTCATAGTTATGGAATCCATCCGTTTCATCAAACGGGTTGGTGCTGGCGGTTTGGTCGCTGTCCTGCGTGACAGTTTGGTTCGAGTACACCTTCGGTCCGCCCAAGCCGGTGGTTTTGACGGTCAACCCAGTCAAGTCTATCCCGGAAGTGAAGGTCATGGTCACCAAGCCGGTATCGGCGGTGGTGGTGATCTCCAACGTTTCTGCAAAGGCGGATGACGAGCCGGATGCGAGTGCGTCACCGGTTTTCGCCAAACTCACACTGGAAACGGTTGTAGTGAACGGTACAGAGAATTTATCTCCGCTGAACAAAACGTTGTGCATAGCAACGGTGTGCAAACCTTCCTGAATCGGAGCCGCTACCCAATCCACATTACCGCCACTGGAGGTGTTGAATTTCCATGTACCGCTACCGAGATAGCTATTCGGACTGCCGCCCAGTACCGAGAGGCTGTAGGGTCCAAAATAGGCTTGGTCTTGCCACACAAACGCGCCATAGAATGAACCGGTGAGCCAGCAATCATAGCTGAACCAACCCAACCCACAGAGCTGATCACGCAGGCTTGACGCACCGTCATCGGGGTTCGCTGTGCCATTGGAGAACGGGTCTTTAGTGGGTCCCATCACCAGTGTGTCAATATCGGTCGGATTAACATCATCCCACTCGGTTTTCATCAGGAATGCGGAGCCGGGGGCAGGTGTTCCGGTGACATCCAGGCTGAAGAATCGCCAATCACCGGATTCAGCGCGCCACGACCAGTCATTCGTTCCGTTGACGCCGGCATTGTTGTACAACACACTGCCGTCAAAGGCATCCATACCAGCCAAAGTGGTATTGCTGCCGAGCGCGAAGTCTTCCGCCACATTGATGACCACCGGAATAACGGCGGTGTTTGCTGCGTGCGGTCCGTGTCCGGGGTCATCCACGTAGATACCTGCTTCGTAGATGCCGGTAGCCGCGTTAGCGGGCACATTGAGCGTCACCACAAAGGTTGCGCTGCTATTTGCCGGTACTGCCAACGAATTAGTACTTTCCGACAACCATGCATTATCCTGCACCTGATAGTAATCCAGTTGGAAGGTGTGGTCAGTGGTGGTAATGGAACTGGTGGTATTCGGATGCTGCAAACCTAAGAACAGACCATCAGCCATACGGGACAGCGGGTCATGCACCCAAGTTTGGTGGTTGTTGGCGTATGAGCGATGATACATAAAGCGCACATATTCGCCGGGGTCAATTTCACTACTGGGGTCAATACAGCTGAAGCCGTCAATTTGGGTACAGGTGGTTGTGGTGAAGTTCACCGTCCCATTCATATTGGTGTCTTCCCACAGATTGCCATCGCTGTTATTATCCGTCCAGTTGTAAACCATCACCCGCCAGTTTTGGTCGCGCGAGTAATTTGCATCTGCATCAAACTGGTCAAACGGGAAGTTCGCCCGCAACAGCATCAGGTCAGTGTTCGCAGGGATCATACTATCAATTTGCTTGAGGTACTGCGGCGCATTAAAGGTGTAACTGCTTTCCTCGCTTATTGGCGAACTGGTCATCGTGAAGGAACTGCTGCCGATGAGCTTGTGCGTGCCATCGGAAATACTGACGGTAACCGGAATGCTACTGGGGTTATGGACGGTGATGGTCTGAGTAACCGTATCACCCGCTTTGACCAAGTGGGCAAAAGCAGGATAATCCGTGCCACGATAGTCGCCGGGATTCCATTCATCGGGCGTGACATACACGCCATATTCACCACTGGCAACAATCACGCCACGTTCCGCGTCGAGTACCCCAGCCCCTTGAACGAGGGTGTCATAATTCACATCGTCCGCAGACGATTTCAACAGCGCGCGGGCAGTATCGTAATCGGGCCACGAGCCATTTTTGGTTTTATAGGCATCGAAAATCAACGCCATGATGCCGGTTGCAACCGGCGCAGAGCGGCTGGTGCCACCCCAGGTGCTCCATGAAAGTGCACCGTTGGTGCCAAAGTAGTTCAAGGCTTCAATACCACCGGCAAACGCGCCGTTGGCGCAAACATCCACGCCATTGTTGCCGCGCGCGCCGGGACCACGGTTCGACCAAACCTGAATATCATTTGCCAAAATTTGCGAAGCGTTTTCAGGTGCATCCCAACCGGTGGAGCCGTATTGCGTCGAAGCGCAAACGCCGATGCCGGTCGGTGCGCTCGGCGGAGCGACCGTGCCAAAGCCCGGTGCGCCGTTCCCGGTGGAGAACATATGGACGGTGTTCGGAGCGATATTTCGTTGCAAGTTCGCCACAAAGCGCCCGTCATATTCCCAGCCATCGTTATCCTGGTCGGAACTGCCGTAGCTGTTGTTGGTAATTTGGATTTCGTCACCGGAGTTCGGAACACCATCCAACCCAATGGACGCCATCAGGTAGCCATCAAGTTTGGAGGAAGCAAAGTTCCGGTAAATGTTGGTCATCGCCACAACTTTGGCATCGGGGGCATGCCCCAAAACACCGCTAGACGGCGTACCGACATCGGCAAAAGTCCATTGGTCGCCATTGATACGCCCCTGCCCGACAATATTCGAGCTGAGCTGCGTGCCGTGGCTGTAACCGCTATCGAAGGGACCTTCCAAACCAATGATGTCACCGGGACCTTCATCGGGACCGTAGGCAACATCCCACATCCAGTCTGTACCGGGAGCGGGATTTGTGCCGTCGGAAATCCAGTAGAGCAACCCACCGGAAATATCGGCGAAACCGTCAGGAATGGGGTCATAGTTTTCATTGTAGATGTCACGATAACTTTCCGGCGAGGCGATGGTCATCGGTTTTTCATCGCGGAAGTCATAGTCATTATCGAGGTCAACATAAACGGTATCATACACACCGGCGGCATGCCCGAAGCGACCTTCGTCAACCACCAAAATGGCGGGACGTTCACCATACAATGCAATCAGGTTTTTGTCGGGATGGCTACCGAAATGATATACACCACTACGGCTGGTATTATTGAACGTGTAGGTATGGGGGGCAGTGCTGCTACATGTGGGTTCATACACGGCAGTTGCAGTGTCGAAACTCACCACCGTAACGGTTGGTGTGGCACTGGTGTCAATCAGATGACTACCGGACGCACACGAAGCGATATTGCTTTGCGCAAACCAGTAATCATACCCGTAATACAACCCGCTAATGGGAGAATACACATAGGGCCAGGTCAATCCGGCACCGGCATCGTAGTACGGGTTGTTTGCCGCCGTCCATACGGGGATACTGGTTGTCCCACTGATTTTCGTGGTGGTAATGGGAATGCGAGCATACGTCCCCTGCAAATCAGGATGGGCGAAGTCCACACCATCATCAAGCGTGGCAACCGTGACGCCTTTCCCGGTGAACCCTTTTGCCCACGCCAGCGCCGAGCGGTGCGTGCCGGTCAGCACGTCGCGCCAGTCGCTTGTTCGGGGCGCGACTTGCGCCGCCACGTCATACGGGACATCGTTGCCCGCCAGTGCTTTCAATCGAGCGGACATTTCCGCCACGTTCGGCACCGGTTGTGCCGGGTCTTTTTCGGGGGGAATGGGCGCGCCATTTTTCTCGAAGGTAATCGGCTGGACCGCCAAGATATTTTCGTTGTCCAACAGTTTGACCAAATTTTTGGCGGTAATCATACCAAATGCCAATTGCTGACCATTCAGTTCCAGCGGTCGTGTCACCGACTGAATCATAAACGGAGAAACATCAAACCCGGCTTTAATGGTCATAAACACATTCAAAACCGTGTCATCTGCCTTGGTGGCATCAGCACGTAAATCCGGTGAAACCTTCGCTTCTACCAACACGGACGAACTGCTGACCGCCGCGTTGGTGGGTCCCTGCGCCAAAACAGCCATCGGCGATAGAACCATGCTCAGGATTACCATTAAACTTAAGACCCGAAAGAGTCTTTGTACAGACATACTGTTTCCTCCTTCTACATTAATGTATCTTCAACAGCATTGAATACTTAAAACAACCCAAAAATACGAATGACGACTACGCACCACCTCCTTTCAATAAAAAATTCCCCATAGACAGCACAAAACTGACGTAGACCGTGCCGACAGGCACAGCTCGCCAGTTTTGTTATTTATGCGCTATTTTTCCGGGAGAGGAGATTTTCATAAATTTGTTCGCCGCAACCATTGCGCGCGGAGATTGATGTTGTCCCGACAAATGACCCAACTGTTTTTGCTTAGCATACTTTAGAGATGTGATATTATAGCACGTAAAAATCAATGGTGCAAGAAATTTTAAAATTGATTTGAATTTCACGCCGGTTCGCTTATACTACCATGCAACGCACGCAATAATATGGAGGAATTGTGACGCACTCTCCCCGCTAAAGCGAGGGAGCTTCTGAAACTACGCTTTCCCCAACGGGATACGTTAGCGTTTCAGCCCTCCGTCCGAGGGCAAGGA
>CAZMXX010000257.1:0-6047 GCA_964570315.1 uncultured Anaerolineaceae bacterium
ATGCCGCCCCGTTCATATATGACGATGCATCGCTGGCAAGAAATACTATTGCTCCTTTATATTCATCAATATTTGCCATCCGTCCCATTGGAATAAGATGAGAAATCTTTTGAACAAATTCATCCGGCTGATTGGTATAGACGCCAGCAGGACAAAGCGCATTTGCCCGTACGCCTTTTTCAACCCAGTAGGTTGCCGTATACTTGGTCAATCCTATCAAACCATGCTTTATAACAGAATATGTCACCGGTTTAACGGGTTGCGCTTCTTCCTTCAATCCTTCTTTCCTGTAAAGCCGTTGATCCGGCGCGATGATACCAAGGTCTGAAGAAATATTAATAATGGTTCCGCCACCGTTTTCTGCCATATAGCTGCCAAAAACTTTTGTGCACAAAAATGCCCCGGTTAAGCCGACGTTTATTTCTTTGTTCCATTGCGAGAGAGAAAAAAATTCCAATCGGCTAAAAGAACGCCCGCTGCCGTCACTACTCATTTTGGGGTCGATAGCTGCATTATTAATGAGAACATCTATTCTCCCGAATTCTTCAACAATGGCATTTCTGGTCGCTGCAACTTGATCCAAATCTGTTATATCGCAATTGTAAGCTTTGCAAGTGGCGGAATATTTTTTTGAGACTTTATCTGCTTTAAGAAGAGCCTCTTCAAAATTTACATCCAACAAAATGGGGATACCGCCAAATTCAGCAATGGCCTCGGCATGTTTTTCTCCAAGCAGGCCGCCGCCGCCGGTAATAATCACGACTTTTTCTTTAACACTAAAAATATTTCTGTTTTTTTCTTCCATGATATTCAACAAATATGATTTAATTGTCCGCCGTCTATCACAATGGATTCACCGGTAATAAATGCAGCCCGCTTTGAGGATAGAAAAACCACCAAATCAGCGACCTCTTCAGGCTTGCCAAAGCGCTTTTGCGGTACTTTGGTTTCAAGCATTTTTTCAACGGCGTCTCTGTTTTCTGCCAACTTTCTGTCCCAGGTCCCATCTTTGAATAAAATATTGCCGGGGCATACCGTATTGACTCTTATATTAAAGGAAGCTAATTTTTTGGTTAAATTCTTTGCGTAGGCATTAAGACTTGCCTTGGCTACACTATAATGAACAGGGGCTCCCAAAACCTCCTTGCCGGCTATTGAAGAAATATAAATAACCACCCCGCTTCCCTTCTTTTGAATCAATGGAACAAGCCTGTTTGTGAGTTTTCTTGCGGCTGAAAAATTCAAATCAAAAAGTCTGTGCCATTCGTCATCATCAATATTCCAGTCTGTGCTGCCAGCGCCTGAACCTAAGTTAGATACAAAAATATCAAGCCCGCCGAACTTTGCCGCTATGAATTCAAAACATTTGTCTATGGCAACATCTTGAGTCAAGTCTCCGCAAAAAGAAAATACACTTTCTTCACCGAATTTCTTTTGAAATTCTTGCAGAGTTTGGCTTAGTTTGACTTCGTTCTTCCCGGATAGGATAACTTTTGCCTTTTCCTGCAGGAAGGCGTCAGCAATACTTTTTCCAATTCCTGATGAAGAACCGGAAATTAAAACCAATTTGTCATTTAATTCCAAATTCATTCTATACCATACTTTTGCAAATAGGTCTGCACAAATTCACGATTCTTGATGGCTGTTTTAACTTCTTCGCCGTCTTTTTCCCGGGCGACTTGCAAAATAATAGGACCCTTGAAATTTAATTTGGCAAGTTCACTAAAGAAGCTATCAAAATCTGCGCTTCCCGTGCCCAATGGTTTTGTGCCATTATTCAACAATCTATCTTTAATGTGAACCGTCCGGATAAATTTCCCATAGGTTTGCAACTCTTCAACCGTATTGTATCCAATCCCTGAGCTATTGCCGGTATCATAATTCGCCATCACATTGGGATGATCGAATTTCGATAATAATTCCAGAAAGTCCGCAGGGTTCAAGGAGGTTTCCAATGTTAAAGTTATGCCTTTGCTTTCAGCTCTGCCGACACAGGACTTGATAAATTCAACCACTTCCGGGAACTCATGCGGCCCTTCGATTTTGGAATTATCCACAAAAGGAATATCGATGTACTTCACGCCGATAAGGTGAGCCCTGTCAATCAGCCAATTCAATTTGTCAATCAGCTCTTTTTTCTCATTTGCTGACGCTTTCAAATAAGGCACATCCATGAAATAGTCAGCACAGAGCGCATTTACTTCGACATTATACTTCCGGATTTGCTCGTTTATCTCTTTGACGCCGTCATCCGTCGCAAGAGGATTTTTTTGCCATTCATCTTCTTCAAAAATCCATTCAATATTTGACAGGGAAGCTTCCCTCGCTCTTGCAAATTCTTTATCCCATGACTCTTTCGGGAAGGACTGTATTTTATCCCGATCAGGGAGAGACAACCTGCCCTGCATAATTCCTATTCTACTCATTTTACCTTTTCTCCTTAAATGAATACGGAGAGGGAGCAGAAGAGCTTAAATTTTCACTTTTTTTACTATACATCTTAATTTGAGCTATAATATCAACACCTACATTATCACTCCATTTATCCAATAATTTTTTAGTAATTACCCCCATTTTCGCGTCACCTATTTCAATACCATTAAGAGAAGTAACCGGCAGAACACAGAAAGGAGTACCTGTCATAAACGCTTCATCAGCGGTATATACATCGTATGGTTCTATATTTTTTTCTATGCATTTAAGTCCTAATTGTTCAGCAAGTTCAAATATATATCCTCTACTAATGCCCCTCAAAATATTTCTTCCTTCTGGTGTGATAATAATTTCATTTTTCACAATAAAAAAATTATCTCCCGTACCTTCAGAAATAAAACCATCTGTATCCAAAAGTAAAGCCCAATTATCATCACCCTCAAAATTTGCAACTTCAATATTAGCCATAAGATAATGAATTCTACTTCTATTCTTTATTTTAGGCTCAAGTAGCGAAGCCGGTATTGCCCTTTGAGAAGGAATTACAGCATTTATTCCACTATCAAACAAATGCCCCATTGAAGAAACGGTCCACTTTAACGGGAAATCTGAAATTATGACATTAGTTCCCTTTTGAATATCTTTTACGCTATGATAAATTGATAATGCCCCTCTTGTAACATCTATCATAACTCTGTGTTCATCATTCTCATCAAACAAAGGTTCATTGGCTTCTATTGTTTCATAAACTTTCTTTTCCATTTCTTCAATCGGCATTTCCATCGGGATTCTAAGAATCTTTATTCCTGCATACAGTCTTTCCAAATGTTCTCGTAGTTTAAATTGTTTTTTATTAAAAGAACGAGTCATTTCAAATACCATATCACCGAACATCAAGGCTGAGTCATAAATTGAGATTTTTGCATCTGACTCAGGTATCAATTCACCATTGAACCAGACTGCACGTTCATTAATTTTACTCATCTTATTATATCCTTTTCGTTATTGAGATAATAGTCTATTAACCATTCAATAAAAATGATTTCATCAAAGCTTCACACATTTTTAAGTCTTCCATGGTGTCAATTTCAAACATCTTCCAGAATTCCATTTCTGTCATACAAATTTTTCCACCAAAACGGTTACTGTATTTTCGCAAAACTTCCGGTTTAAATAGATAGAATGAACCATTTTCTATATATTGTTTGGGCATGTTCTGGCGACGTCTTCGACTTTTGTAATCGTAATTTACACTCCTTAACTTCCCGTCCGGCATTTTTTCCCAAAAGAACAAATCTTCTGCCACACTGCAAGAGAACATTGAATCGCATTTCTGTTCCTGAAAATCGCGAAGTCCTCTCTCTATATCAGCCGGTTCACGTAAGGGTGAAGTAACTTGAGGCGCAATAACTATATCAACTCTTCCTACTTTATTTTCTATAATTTCCAAAGCATGAAGCCAGCTCGATTCAGAGGTGGCAACATCGCTGGAAATATCATCAGGTCTATGAATAATTTGAGCGCCACAAGTTTTACTGATAGAAAGAATCTCTTCGCTGTCGGAGCTGACCCAGATCGAATTGATTCCCTTTGCCTGTTGCAATTGCTCGATCGTCCATACAATTAAAGGCTTCCCGCAAAAATCAATGATGTTTTTCCTAGGAATTCCCTTAGAGCCTCCTCTTGCAAGAATGATAGCAACAACATTGGCCATAATCCACCACCATTACTTATGAGATTCAAACGTTATATGCGCCCTGAGTTTTTTTGCAATGGGAATTTCTTT
Source organism: uncultured Anaerolineaceae bacterium (assembly GCA_964570315.1). Taxonomy (GTDB): domain Bacteria; phylum Chloroflexota; class Anaerolineae; order 4572-78; family 4572-78; genus JANTHQ01. The sequence continues at coordinate 4,220 of CAZMXX010000257.1, forward strand.
ATGATTAATGATATCTATTCTACCATCTCCCATTGCTTTTTCTATCTTTCTCACAGCCCCAACCAGCATACGAAACCCGGCAGGCTCAACCGATGCCGCCTGGTCAGAACCATACATGGCACGATCGAGGGTAATATGTCTTTCCAGTGACGTAATTCCAAGCGCCGCCGCCGCATAAGATACGGCCAGTCCAACTTCGTGCCCACTGTATCCCACATTACATTTATAACGATCGCGTAGCATTTTGATCCGGTTAAGATTGGCATCCTCGTCATTCATGGGATAAGTTGACACACAATGCATTAGTTCAAAAGAACATCCCGCTTCTCTAAAAATTTCTACAGCTCGATCAATTTCTTTAAAGGTGCTCATCCCTGTAGAAATAAAAGTATGCCTTTTTTCAGATGCAACTTCACGTAGCAAATCTTCATATACAATCATTGCAGAGGCTATTTTATTATACTTCAGATCAAACTGACGCAGGAACCTCTGGCTTTCAATATCCCAGGCAGAAGCAAACCATTCTATTCCCCTCTGTTTACAATAATCGTCGATCTCTTTAAATTCTTCAGGACCAAATTCGAGCCCTTCCTTCTGTTCCCTTTGCGTAGTTCCCCATGGGCTTTCTCGAGGGGAATCCAGAAATTCTTTTGTGTATACCAAATCAATTGTTCTTTTCTGGAATTTAACGGCATCAGCACCAGCTTCCTTGGCCACATCTATCAACCGTTTTGCAATTTCAACATCTCCGTTGTGGTTTATACCGATCTCTGCTATTATAAATATTCCCATTTTCTCGCTCCTTTTTTATTTAATAATCTCTATTAATTCTCGAACAACTCCTTCGCCGCCTTTCTGTTTTGTTACATATGTTGCAATTTTTTTTACATCATCTACGGCATCGGCGGGCGCGATTTTAATTCCAACTAGCTGCATCGCTTCTAAATCATTGATGTCATTACCAATATAAATTACTTTTGATTTTTCAATTTTATTGTCATTTAAGTATTTCTCAAGGGCATTTTTTTTATTTTCAACTCCATATAAGCAATCTATATTTAATTTTTTAGCTCTTGCTTCAACTACGATATTTTTTTCTGTAGATATTATAATTTGTTTAATTCCCATTTCCTTTATTTTTGCAATTGCTAATCCATCCCCCCTATTTACAATTACAGACTCTTTTCCATCTTCTGAAACAATAACTTTATTATCAGTCATTACACCGTCAAAATCATATACGATTAACTGAATCGTCTTTACTGAAATACTAAATTTTTTGAACCAATATTTTTTCATTTAGTTTTCTTTATGATTAAATAATTTTTCTTCCACTAATTCACAGATTGTGTGTTCAATAAATAGGTGCGTTTCCTGAATTCGCATTGTGTTTTCAGAAGGGATATTAAATAATATATCAGCAAATTCTCTTAATTTACCACCGTTTATCCCTGTCAAGCCGATAATTGTAATCTCTTTCTCTCTTGCAAGTTTTGCCGCACGAATTACATTTTCCGAATTTCCAGAAGTTGTAATTGCAATTAATACGTCTCCCTCATTTACCAGAGATTCAATTTGTCTTTCAAAAATGGTTTCATACCCAAAATCATTACTTGCGGCGGTAACAAATGAGGTATCAGTAGTTAAAGCAATCGCCGGAAGTGATTTTCTTTTAAATTCGTGTTTTAAACTGCTCATATATTCCGCTGCTATATGCTGTGCTTCAGCGGCGCTTCCGCCGTTACCGCACAAAAGTAATTTATTATTTTTACTAAATGCCGTTGTTAATATTTCTACAGTTTTATTTATCTTTTCATCAAATATATAT
>CAZMXX010000258.1:0-6043 GCA_964570315.1 uncultured Anaerolineaceae bacterium
GCGGCTTCGCGGTAAATTCAACATCTGTTTTGCAACAACACCCAAGAGGGAGACTATCGGGAAATGGTACGTGTGCCAAATCACGAATGCCACGAATGAACAAATATCACAAATTATTCAGTAATTTATGATGCTCGTGATTTTACTTTTCCCGGTTCCACTGTGATTTTACCGGTAGGCACCAAATTGAATACGGTTATGCAAAAGGGGACTGAACTGTCGTGTGCCACATAAATATCCGTGCTCGGCATGGAAAAACAGGGCAGATGCCACCCCCACCATTAAACCTATTTTCGAGGGAGGATGGAGCAATGAAACGGAAATTGTTGTCGTTGGGTCTGATTCTATTGGTCACAATAATGATGCTGGGGATATTATTTGCGCTGCCTGTGTTTGTGCGCGCCGGGACATTGTGTGTCAATCCCGGTGGAACGGATGGCTGTTACAGCTCAATTCAATCTGCCATTAATGCCGCCGCCAATGGCGACACGGCGCGGGTGACGGAAGGGACTTATCTGGAAGCCATCACCATCACCAAAAGCATTACGCTGGCGGGCGGCTGGAACAGCGATTTTTCCGCACGTGATTGGGATGTCTATGTTTCCACCATTGATGCGCAGCGCACCGGCACGGTGATTGTCATTCCGGCGGGTATCACGGTGACGGTGGAAGGGTTCACCATCACTGGCGGCGATGCCAGCGATTATTTGGGGTGGGGAGGTGGAATACGCATTGGCGAATCTTTCAATGATGTGGGCTATTCCATTATTCGGCATAACATCATCACAAACAATATTGCATGTCGTCTGGATACATGTCAGGGTGAGGGCGGCGGCATTCATGTGTACAACAATACCGCGCTCATCGAAAAAAATGAAATTGTCAGCAACACGGCGCGGATTGCCGGTGCTGGCGGCGGCAAAGGTGGCGGTGTGGCGATGGGATGGTCGTCAAGTGTGACGCTGTTCAGTAATCTGGTGCAGAGCAATACGGCGGTGATAACGCCGACCGGCGCATGGTCTGGGAAGGGTGGCGGTATTTATGCGGACAGCTCAGATATTCTTTTGCAGGAAAATTATGTGATGAGCAATACTGCCGCCATCACCGGCACGGGCTTTGGGGGTGGTGTCTATTTGTATGGGGATGCCATCAACAATTATGTATCGGATAATGTTGCCAGCAAACATGGTATCGGGTATGGCGGCGGCATTTATGCGTATTATATGATGGATGGGAAATATAATGACATCACCAACAACCGCGTCAGCGACACCGGAACCGGGGATGGCGGTGGGGTATTTGGTTATCAAATCGGCACCTTTGCCAATAATTATATAGCCGAAAACACAGCCGATTCCGGCGGCGGGATGTATCTGGAGCAATTCAGTAATGCCGAAATTATCAATAACGAGTTTCGTCATAATCAATCCACCGACAATTCCGGCTCCGGTTATGCTTCGCCGGGGGGTGGGGCAATTTACAGCCGTGCCGACAATGCCATCATCCGATACAATACCATCATCAGCAATTCTGCCGCACTCTATGGGGGTGGAATATTCTTCACCTCGGACAAGAAAAGCACGGTGGATCATAATGAAATCTCTGAAAACTCAGCCCCATTGGGGGGCGGGATTGCCGTCTATACCACCACCGTAGACATCAATCACAATACCATCGTCAGCAATACGGCTACAATAGGTGGCGGTGTGTTTCTGAACGGGCGGTCGCAATCCACCCTCAACGCGAACACGATTGCCCACAATTCTGCCGGAGGATTTTGGAGCGCAGCAGGGGGTGGTGTCGCCGTACTGGTGGAGGCGGATGTTCCGGTGACGATGACGAACAATATGGTCGCCAAAAATGCCGCTGGGAGTGGTGGCACGGGAGCAGGGCTGACGAGCTATAACGGGGCGATGCGTGTTTTGAATAATACGTTTGTGGACAACAATACCGGCGTCAACCAGGAAGGGATGTCTCTTTCTGATACCGGTGGCACCTATGCCGATGAGATTTGGAATAATATTGTGGTCGGACATGCCACAGGTATTCTGATTAATTCCGGCGCACCGTTCATTGTGAAAAGCAACTTCTGGAATAATGCTACCAATGTTTCCGGCAGCAGTGACCCGTTTGAAATCGTCGCTGACCCGCTTTTTGTTGACCGCGCCGGAGAAGATTATCACCTGCAAAGCACATCGCCCATTATAGACCAAGGTTCCGACAATTGGACGAAGGTTGATTTTGACGGCGACACGCGCACGCACGGCGTGCATGACGACATCGGTGCGGATGAATGGTATGCCGGAGACTCGTACGTCAGCGCGAACACCGGCAACGATACCACCGGCGATGGCTCATCCGGCACGCCCTTCGCCACCATCACCAAAGCCATCAGCGAGACGGCCGTCGGCGGGACGGTGTATGTTGGGCGCGGAACCTATGCCGAATGCATCGGCGTCCCCCATTCATTGATATTGCGGGGCGGCTACAATGAATCGGCGAGCTGGTCGCGCGATATTGCCGCCAACGAGACCACTATTGACGGATATGATACCTGCGCGGTGGTCACCGTCAGCAATTTTGACACCGATATGACGCTGGAAGGCTTCACCATCACCCGTGGATATTCCGGCTGGGGGGCGGGTGTAAACGTCTCCGACGCCTCCGTACATATCATTTCCAACACCATTCGACATAATCACGCGACCGTTTTCGGTGCCGGTGCAATCATTTACCCGTCTCCATATCGTCAAAGTGAAATCCTCAATAATTTCATTTTCGATAATGTATCTGACGGCGTGTTCACGCCGCGCGCGGATGAAATCCCTGCACCGGCGCGGGCAAATGGGGGATTAATAAATGGCGCGCTGGTGGCATCGGACGGACAAATGACGATTGTCAACAACGTCATTTTCAGCAATACCGTCAGTAACAGCGTTGGTTCCGGTTTGGCTGTGACCGGGTATAGCAGCCTGCCGATTTCCGTTTTCCACAACACTATTGCCAATAACGGTTCCGGGACAGGGGTGGTGGCATTCGGTGATACGGTTGATTTCTACAACAATATCGTGGTTGGTTTTTCGGTGGGAATAACCGAGGTCGGCACGGCAATCAATCGTGATTACAACGCTTGGGACAACACCGTCAACTTTGAGGGCAATCTGACGGCAGGTGCGCACGACATTCTCGGCGCGGTGAATTTTGTGGACAGCGCGAATGGCGATTTCCACATTCTGCCGGGGCGTGTTGCCGGTGCAGGAACGGATATGGGCATCACCACCGATATGGACGGCGATACTCGCCCGTTGCCCGCCGGAACAGCCCCGGACATCGGCGCGGATGAAATTTTGCAGCGCAACGTGTATCTGCCGCTGGTGCTGAAATAACGGCGCAACGGCGAGGCTTCGCAACACAATTCACAAAGGTTTTCATTGCCAAGTCGGCGCATCGTGCGTATAATTTGGGCGTTGTGAACCAAGTCAATCAAACTGAAGATTTGTACCTTGCAGGGGAGGGACAAGAATGGATTTCCAGCTCAATGATGAACAGCGAATGTGGCGGGAGGCAATTCACGATTTTTGCCGGTCTGAGTTGAAACCCCGCGCCGCCGAAACCGATGAAAGCATGCAATTGCCGATGGATGTCATCAAAAAGATGGCGAATTTGGGCGCATTGGCACTCACTGTGCCGGAAGCGGACGGCGGTCCCGGTTTCGATGCCATCAGCACCGCCATTGCCATCGAAGAAATCGGGCGGGCATGCGGCAGTACCGCGCTCTCGGTGGCGGCGCATAACGGGCTGTGCCTCGGTCCGCTGGTGAACTTCGGCACGGCGGAACAAAAGGCGAAATATCTGCCCGCGCTGATGTCCGGCGACTATTTGGGCGCGCTGGCGCTCACCGAACCGAGCGCGGGGAGCGATTTGGCGGGCGGCGTGAAAACCACCGCCACCCTCGACGGCGACGAATGGGTCATCAACGGCTCAAAAGCGTGGATTACCAATCCCAGCCTTTCCCCCATCATCATTGTGCTCACCCGCACCAACCCGTCCGCCGGAACGCGCGGCTTCAGCCAGATTATCGTTCCCACTGACGCCAAAGGTTTGACCATTCACCCCAAAGAGAAAAAAATGGGTTTGCGCGCATCGCCGACGCATATGCTGACCTTTGATGATGTGCGCGTGCCAAAAGAAAATTTGCTGGGCACGGAAGGGCGCGGATTGCACCAAACCCTGGCGACGCTCGACGGTGGGCGCATCAGCATCGGCGCGATGGCGGTGGGGCTGGCGCAAGCCGCGCTCGATGAGGCAGTGCGCTATTCGCAGGAACGCGAATCGTTCGGCAAACCGCTGGCGCAGCACCAATCCATTCAAAATTATATTGCCGATATGGCAACTGAAATTGAGGCTTCACGGCTGATGGTGTATCGCGCGGCATGGCTCAAAGACCGGGGCGAAAATTTCTCCAAAGCGGCGGCGATGGGGAAATTGCTCGCCAGCGAAACCGCCGAGCGTGCCGCGTTCAACGCCATCCAAATTCACGGCGGATACGGCTACAGCTCCGAATTCCCGCTGGAACGCATCTACCGCGACCAACGCCTGCTCACCATCGGCGAAGGCACCAGCGAAATGCTGCGGCTGGTCATCGCCCGTAGAACCCTGTCAGATTAAGGATGACGAGTTACGAGTTACGAATGGTCTGTTATTCGTAGCTCGTAATTCTGAACTCGGAACTATCATGGACATTCTCGAATCAAAAATCAACCCAAACGACCCGCAATTTAAAGCCAATGTGGCACACAACCAAAAACTGGTGGCGGAACTCCGCGAGCGATTAGCGCAGACGCGGCGCGGGGGCGGCGAAAAAGCCCACCGGCGGCACACGGAGCAGGGCAAACTTTTTGTGCGGGAACGGATTGACCGCCTGCTCGACAGCGGTTCGCCCTTTCTGGAACTTTCGCCGTTGGCGGCGTGGGAATTGTACGGCAATGCCGCGCCCGCCGCGGGTGTCGTCACCGGTATCGGGCGCGTTTCCGGGCGCGAATGTCTGATTGTCGCCAACGATGCCACCGTCAAAGGGGGCACATACTTCCCCATGACGGTGAAAAAACATCTGCGCGCCCAGCAAATCGCGCTGGAAAACAACCTCCCCTGCATCTATCTGGTGGATTCCGGTGGTGCATTCCTCCCCATGCAAGATGAAGTTTTCCCCGACGTGGACGACTTCGGGCGCATTTTTTACAATCAGGCGCAGATGAGCGCGCACGGCATTCCCCAAATTGCGGCGGTGATGGGCAGTTGCACCGCCGGTGGGGCATACGTCCCCGCTATGAGCGACGAGGCGGTCATCGTCACCGGCACGGGCACGATTTTTCTCGGCGGTCCGCCGCTGGTCAAAGCCGCCACCGGCGAGGAGGTCACGGCGGAGGAACTCGGCGGGGCGGACGTGCATACCCGCATTTCCGGCGTCGCCGACCATTTCGCCGAAGATGACGAGCACGCGCTGGAAATTGTGCGCGATATTGTCGCCACCCTCAACACCCGCAAAACGGTGGATATTGATATTCGCCCGCCGGAAGACCCGCTCTATCCCGCTGAAGATCTGTACGGCATCATCCCCGATTCGTTCAAAAAAGCGTATGACGTGCGCGAAGTGATTGCCCGGCTGGTGGACGGCAGTCGTTTCCGCGAATTTAAAGCCCGTTACGGCGAAACGTTGGTCACGGGCTTCGCGCACATTCACGGCTATCCGGTCGGCATTGTGGCGAATAACGGCATCCTGTTCAGCGAATCGGCGTTGAAGGGGGCGCACTTTGTGGAACTCTGCACCGCGCGACGCATCCCGCTCCTCTTTTTGCAAAATATCACCGGCTTCATGGTGGGCAAAGCGTATGAAGCGGGCGGCATCGCCAAAGACGGCGCGAAGATGGTGCATGCCGTGGCGAACGCCGCCGTGCCGAAATTCACCGTCGTCATCGGCGGGTCATTCGGGGCGGGCAATTACGGTATGTGCGGACGGGCGTATCAGCCCCGCATGCTGTGGATG
>CAZMXX010000259.1:0-6018 GCA_964570315.1 uncultured Anaerolineaceae bacterium
GGACACCATGTTCAGAAAAATACGCCACAAGATGGGCGAGTTCTTCCCACATAGCAAGTGTTCCCATTGTTCTAGTGACGATTTCCCATTCCATTTTTTTGCCGGACGGCTAAGCTACCTGTTACCCAGCCGCCAGTAGTTTCGCCCGTTTTGTCGCCAAATTCGCCAGCAACGCTTCAAAGGCTTTGGCAAACGCCGCCACACCCTGCGCTTGAAGGGTCTCGGTCAGTTCAATATAATCAATGCCCAGCGCTGCGATTGCATCCATCTCTGCCAGCGCGGCGTCCACATTTTGCGTCAGACGCGGTTCCGCCACCCCGTGGTCTTTGAATGCCACAATGGTTTTCGGGGGCATAGTGTTCACTGTATCCGCGCCGATGAGTTCTTCCACATATAGCACATCGGAGTAGGCGGGGTTTTTGGTGCTGGTGCTCGCCCAGAGCGGACGCTGCACCCGCGCCCCTTGTCCCTTTAACGGCGCAAAACGCTCGCCATTGAAAACTTCCCGGAAACGGCGATAGGCGGCTTTGGCATTCGCCACCCCCATTTTGCCGCGCAACGCCAGCGCCTCTTCTGTGCCGATGGCTTCCAGCGCGTTGTCGAAAATCGTATCCACCCGGCTGACGAAAAATGATGCCACAGACGCGACTTTCCCCACATCACCGCCGGAAACGGCAAGATTTTCCAGCCCGCTGATGTAGGCTTCCGCCACGGCATCATAATGCTGCAAACTGAACATCAGGGTCACATTGACGTTAATCCCCTCGCCAATGAGGGTGGTGATGGCGGGCAATCCCGCCTTTGTGGCGGGCACTTTTATCATCAAATTGGGGCGGTTGACCGCCGCGAACAATCGCCGCGCTTCCGTCACCGTGCCGTCCGTATCATCCGCCAACGTGGGCGAGACTTCCAGACTCACGTAGCCATCCGCGCCCCCCGTGCGGTCGAACACCGGGCGCATCAGGTCGGCGGCAGCTTGGATGTCACTGATGGCAAGGGCTTCATACAATGTTTTCACATCGGCAGACGGATTTTCCGCCAGCAGTTTCGCCAGCGCCGCGTCGTAATCGGTGCTTTTGGAAATGGCATTGTCGAAAATGCTGGGGTTGGAAGTCAACCCGGTGATGGCATCTTCGGCAATCATTTTCGCCAGCCCGCCATTTTCCAGCAGACTGCGTTGAATATTGTCGTACCAAATTGATTGCCCGAGTGCGGCTAATTGATGTAGGGGGGAAGTCATAATTTCTCCTTAATTGGTTGATTGGTTAAATGGAGATTAGAGATTGGTGAAGGTCTGTCCGTCATTCCGGGTAGAACCATCTTTCTCAAGTTCAGCGACACGGTTTTCCAATTGGCGGATTCGGCGAAAACCGGCGATTGCGGCAAATATGAATGCAACCGGAATCGCTAACACGAAAACAGCGTTGGTAAACATAACGAGTAATTGTTTCAGGTCGAGGTTCATCAAATCCATAAACGAATCTCCAATCTCTATTCACCAATCTCCAATCTACCCATATTGTTCGATAAATTTTTCCGCCTGCGACACCAGTTCGCGGTTGCCCACGAAGAACGGGGTGCGATGGTGCAGGTGTTCCGGTTGAATGTCCAACGGCGATTGATGCCCGTCCGATGCCGCGCCGCCCGCCTGTTCCATCAAATATGAAAGCGGATTGACTTCATACAGCAGACGCAGCTTTCCATTGGGGCGGTTTTTATCGTTGATGTTGACCGGATAGTAGAAAATACCGCCGCTGAACAGCGTTCGGTGGAAGTCCGCCACCATCGAGCCGATATAGCGTAGCCCCAGCACGGGACCGCCGTCTTCGCCCTGCACCCATTCGGTGAAACGGCGCACGCCGGGGCTCCAATTGCGCTGATAGCCCAGATTCGCGCTGAAGTATTTCGGCTTGGCGGGAATCCGGATGTTCGGGTGCGAAAGAATGAACTCGCCGATGGCGGGGTCGAGCGTGAAACCATTCACCCCATTCCCCGCCGAATACACAAACATGGTACTGGAGCCGTACAAAATATAGCCCGCCGCCACAATATCGCGCCCTTTTTGCAAGCAGTCTTCCAGCGTGCCGGGTCCCGCCTCGGTTTTGCGCCGGTGAATGGCGAAAATCGTGCCGACACTGACATTATAGTCAATGTTGGATGAACCGTCGAGCGGGTCAAACGAAAGTACGTATTTTCCGGTGGGATATTTTTCCGGGATGTGCAGAATATCGCTCGCTTCCTCCGAGACCATTGCCGCCAAACGTCCGGTGTGGTCGTTCAGGCGGAAAAGAATATCGTTGGAAATTTCGTCGAGCTTCTGCACTTCTTCACCCTGCACGTTGATTTCGTTGGTTGTGCCGAGAACTTCCGCCAACCCGGCTTGGGTGGTGTGGCTGGCTATCAACTTTCCTGCCAATGCAACATCCTGCAATACCCGCGTCAAATCGCCGGTCGCGTCGGGATGCATCATTTGCCGTTCCAGAATGTGTCGCTCAATTGTCACCAACTGTCCCGGTAATTGCCGAGTACCGTTTGCTGCCATAAAATTCACTCCTCATTATCTCACGTCGTTGTGGATTTTCACGCCTTTTTCAAACGGGGCGTTGTGTCCCCGGCACGGGTGAACATCTCTGCGTGCCGTTTCTATGGCATAATAGTATCAGATTTTGGGGATTTTCCAAAATAGAATTTTATCGGTTTGACGGTCGTCGCTGAAGGTGCTATAATCTCACTTGGATTTTGCTCCGGTTGCAAAATACACACTTCTGTAAATTGTCAGCGTTATCACCCATCGTTGACCCGTTACCCCTGTGTCACTTACTCAAACAGAAACAAACCCACGCCGTGAGTTGTATTCTCCAGAGTGTCAGTCATATAAGTTAAATAGGTAGCTCTGTAACTCACCGGAAAACCCATAACCATAATTACAATCAAACCCTTAAGAATTGCCCCCAAATTATTTATATATACCCTAAAATTTCATAAGAAGGTTGTCCAATGAAAAAAGAAACTCACCCCGATACCGAAAATCATTCACATGATACCCCCCAAAAACTCGACCTGAATATCAGTGAGCTGGAAGAAAAAACGCTCGCCGATTTACGCGCCCTCGCCAAAGATTATCAAATTCCCGGCTTCAGCCGATTGAAAAAAAGCGAACTCATCAAACAAATTTTACGTGCCCAAGCCGAAAAGCAAAACCTGATTTTCGGCGGCGGTGTGCTGGAGATTGTTCAGGACGGCATCGGCTTTTTGCGCTCGCAAGACCTGCTGCCGGGTTCTGAAGACGTGTATGTTTCGCAAAGCCAGATTCGCCGCTTCGGATTGCGCACCGGCGATATGGTTCTGGGGCACATTCGCCCGCCGAAAGACACCGAAAAGTATTTCGGGCTGTTGCGGGTGGAAGCCATCAACGGGCTTGACCCCGAAATTGCCAAGCGCCGCCCCAAGTTTGAACGCCTGACCCCCATCTATCCCGATGAACAATTGTTGCTGGAAACCGAACCGAATATCCTCGGCACGCGGATACTTGATTTACTGGCGCCGATTGGGCGCGGGCAGCGCGGGCTGATTGTTTCGCCGCCGAAAGCCGGTAAAACAACGGTGCTGAAACAGATTGCCAACGGCATCTCTGCCAATTACCGCGATGTGCATTTGATGGTGGTGCTGATTGGCGAACGCCCGGAAGAAGTCACCGATATGGACCGTTCGGTGGATGCGGAAGTGATGGCGGCAACCTTCGATGAGCCGGAAAGCAACCAAACGCGCGTGGCGGAAATGGCGCTCGCGCGCGCCAAACGGCTGGTGGAAGGCGGGCGTGATGTGGTCATCCTGATGGATTCCATCACCCGTTTGACCCGCGCCTACAATATGGTCGTTCCCCCCAGCGGGCGCACCCTTTCCGGCGGTATCGACCCCGCCGCGCTGTACCCGCCCAAACGGTTCTTCGGCTCTGCCCGTAATTTGGAAGAGGGCGGCAGCCTCACCATCATCGCCACCTGTTTGGTGGATACAGGCAGCCGGATGGACGATGTGATTTACGAAGAATTCAAAGGGACGGGGAACATGGAACTCCACCTCAGCCGGAAATTGCAGGAACGCCGCATTTTCCCCGCCTTCGACGTGGAACGTTCCGGCACGCGCCGCGAAGAATTACTGCACCCCGAAAGAACCCTTCAGCGCGTATGGACACTGCGCCGGATGATCAGCGCGCTGGGTGGTGGCTCAGAAGCCGCCGAACTGATTTTGTCGCGGATGGCGAAAACCAAAACGAACGAAGAATTTTTGACCACTCTGCACAAAGATATTTTGTAAACATAAGCGAAATCGCCTATATGGCTCCCCATTCCATTTGACATTCCGCGTAGGGTTGGCTAAGATAAGCCAACCCTCTTTTTTTGGGGAATGATCAACATGCAAAAACCATTGGAACGACAAACACCCTTCACCATACCCCCCGCGTTATCATCAAAAATAATGTGGACCTCGCTGGCGCGAAATATCCGCCAGCCGGAAATCCTCGCCCGGTTCGGCAGTCATGCCCTGATTGTGACGCTGATTGTCGCCGCGCTGGCGCTGGGAAATATCTCTCTGCCCGCCAAACAGCTTCAGGCGGAAGTCCCCCTCACCACCGAGACCGCCGCCGTGCAGACCGCCGCCGTCGCCAAATCGGATGATGCCCCGCTGGTGCTTTCCGGAAAATTGCAGAACCAGAATCGCGGAGTGCTGCTTTCCGCCCCCGTGCCCTATACCATCATCCCCGACCGCACGGACCGCAGCCCGAAAATTCAAACGTATATCGTCCAGCCCGGCGATACCATCATCGGCATTGCCCTGAAATTTGGCATTCAACCGGAGACGCTCCAATGGTCAAATCCGAAATTGGAAGACAACCCGGATTTGCTCATGGTGGATGATAAACTGACGATTCTCCCCGTTGACGGGGTGTATCATCAGGTTTCAGCCAATGAAACGCTGGAAGAGATTGCGGGGACGCTCAAAGTTTCTGCCGACGATATTATCAATTATCCGCTCAACAATCTTGACCCCGAAAATCCGGTCATCACCCCCGGGCAATGGCTCATCGTCCCCGGTGGCGAAAAACCATACGTGCCGAAATATATTTCATCCGTGCAGGTCAACGTGCCGGAGAGCGCCCAGCGCGGCACGGGGAACTTCCAGTGGCCCACCACCGGAACCATCACGCAGGAATATTGGAGCGGACACCGCGCGCTCGACATCGGCGCGTGGCTGGGTGCGCCGGAATATGCCGCCGATGCCGGATATGTCATTTATGCCGGTTGGGATAACAGCGGATACGGCAATATGGTGGAAATCAATCACGGCAACGGCTTCATCACCCTGTATGCCCATATGGACAAAATTTATGTTGCGGTGGGGGATGAAGTTGCCAAAGGACAGCAAATCGGCGAAATGGGCAGTACCGGGCGTTCCACCGGACCGCATCTGCATTTTGAGGTTCGGTTGAACGGTGTGCAGCGCAACCCGTGGGGCTTTTTGCCGTAAGATGGCGGTTCTGCTCATCACCGGTGGGAGCGGGTATTTGGGGCGGCATTTGTGCCGTATGGCGGCGGAAAGCCATCGCGTGCATACCACCTTTTTCTCCCATGCGCATGGCATTTCGGCGGGCGCACCCCACCGATTGCCCATCACCGATATTGCCGCCGTGCGGGCGTTGGTGCAACGCCTCTCTCCCGATGCCATCATCCACTGCGCCGCCATCAATCCGGGGCGGGGGGATGAGCGGCAGATGCTCGCCGTCAACCGCGACGGCACGGCGAATATCGCCACCGTCGCCGCTGAAACGGGCGTGCGGCTGGTATATGTTTCCACCGATATGGTTTTCGACGGCACGCACGCCCCCTATTTTCCCGATACCCCGACAGCGCCCAACACCCCGTATGGGGATTCAAAAGCCGCCGCAGAGTTCGCCGTAGCGGAAATCTATCCTGCCGCCGCCATCGTGCGCACCTCGCTCATTTACGGGCTGGAAGAGAT
>CAZMXX010000260.1:0-5976 GCA_964570315.1 uncultured Anaerolineaceae bacterium
ACCGTATGGGGGATAAAAAATGCTGCCACCCGCCGCACCGGAAAAATAATGATAAAATGGTGCAGCAGATGACAGCGTCGGGAATATAAACAAAGAATAAGTCAACTAAATTTGTATGTTCACCCCCGCCGACGGTTTCTCCACCGTCGTCGTGGCTGTGCCGTTGCCGTCGTCGGGATTGTTTCTCTGCCGGGCGATTTCAGCGCGCGCCTGCATCTCAAGCTTGCGCGCCTGCGCCGCCACCTGATAATCCTGCCCGGAAGGCTCTTTCGGAGCGAGCGCCGCTTTCATGACCACCTGCATCTTTTTAGCGGTCGCTTCAGGGTCGTCCGGCACTTCGCCGGTGTCAATCTGCACTTCGCCGCTCACCGCATATCGCTGCCCATCGGGACCCACTTTGTAGCCGTAGGTCGGACCCCCGCGCACATACGCGCCGCCCGCCGCCAAATGCGCCAGCTCATGCTGCCGAACCTCGCGGTCGCGTTTTTTCATCTCCGCCACTTCTTTTTTCGCGGCATCATCCAACGGTTCCCCTGCTTTTTGGGGGGATGTCGTTCCGCCGGGAAGCGGCACATACCGCGAAATATTCGTTTCGTCGCGGGCGCCAATCGGCGCGATGTCTGAAACTGCCATACCAACCTCACTTCAATACCATTATCGGCAGAACGGGGAAAAACTTTAGCCTTTTTCGATTTGCAAACCCCTCTTTTTTCAAGCATAATGAGGATGTTCACATGGAAAAACAACCCGGAGGCGCAGCATGCAATTATTCATAAACAGTCTCATTCTGGTCGCATCGGTGATTGCCCTGTGGAAAGGGGCGGACTGGCTGGTTGAATCGGCGTCGCGCATCGGCAAAAAGTTCGGGCTGTCCGATTTGGTCATCGGGCTGACGATTGTGGCGCTGGGGACATCCGCGCCCGAATTTGCAGTCACCATCGCCGCCGCGCTGGCAGGACGCAGCGATATTTCCATCGGCAACGTGGTTGGCTCCAACATCTTCAACCTGGGATTCGTGCTCGGCGGGGTTGCCGCCATCCGCGCCATCAAAACCGGTCCGAAGCTGGTCTATCGAGACGGCATCATCTTAATCGCCATCACCATCATCCTGCGCCTCTTCGCCAATGATTTGCAACTGTCGCGCGTTGAAGGGGCGATACTGGTCACGCTATTGCTGGTGTACATCGGTTATCTGCTGTGGCAGCGGGAAGAACGCCTCTCGGAAGAGGTGGCAACGGGCGAAGCCGATTGGCGCGACTGGGCGAAACTACTGGTGGGATTGACGCTCGTGGTGGGAGGCGGGCATTATCTGGTGGGAGCGGCATCCAGCATCGCGCGGACTTTCGGCGTGTCGGAATGGGTCATCGGCGTGACAATCGTCGCGGCGGGGACTTCCACCCCCGAACTGGCAACATCGCTGACCGCGGTCATCAAAGGGCGACACGGCATCTCCATCGGCAACCTCATCGGCAGCGATATTTTCAACCTGCTGGGCGTGCTGGGCGTCGCCGCGTTGATTAATCCGCATATGGTGATTGATTCCGGCGCATATATGAGCCTGAACGTACTCATTGTGATGGTCACCATCGTGGTCATCGGGATGCGCACCGGCTGGCAAATTTCCCGGTTGGAAGGGGCGGCGCTGGTGCTGGTGAATCTGGTGCGCTGGATTGCCGACTTCAGCAAATAGCGTGCGCCGGCGGTCAATTTGCCTCCACCTTGCCCACGATGCGCATCGGGGTTAAAATTACATCGTTTCATACTTTTGCCATTACAAAATCCATACATTTTTAAAGAGAGAAAGGATGAATCATGACAGAACTAAAGGAAAGAACCATCACCGCCCGCTGGGTGGGACCGGATTTGCAGTACGAAGCCACCGACACCAAAGGGAACGTCATCAAACTAGGGGGGGACGATTTTTCGCCCGCCGAACTGTTGTTGCTGGGCGTCGCCGGTTGCACCGGGATGGACGTGAAAGCCATTCTGAGCAAAAAGAAGGTAGATTTTGACTCCATCGAAATCGCCGTGACGGGCAAACAACCCACCCAATACCCCAAACCGTTCAAAATTGTGAACATTCATTTCACCGTAACCGGGCGCAATGTGCCGGAAAATGCCGTCGCCCGCGCCATTGAACTTTCCAGCGAAAAATACTGCATCGCCGCGCAAACCCTGAAAACGGAAGTAGATGTGACCACCAGTTTCGACATTGTCGAAGGATAATTTTTCAATATAGCCCTTGCTAACTTTTAGCGAGGGCTATATTATTTGCCCGCCGAATATCGGCATTGCCCTTGAAAAACAAGTGATTTGAAATTTACAAATAGTCAAAAATGCTATATAATAGCAACTTATAGTAAATTGTTGACAATTTCTTTTCTAGTGCCAGTGTCGGTTTCTTGCCATAGCGTTAAAATCATCAACAATCAAATCGTTTTCAATGGACGGTTCTTTGTTTTGGCGTGCATGTAAAGTTTATTTCACCAAACTTTAACCATATCTTAACACCAACATAACAGTTTTTTAACACGCGCCCCGTATCATCCATCTCTGTGATGTATCGGGTATCACTTGAAGGGAGGTGGTGCGCAAAAAATTACATTGTGGTAGTTTGTTTTTTAACCCTGAACAATACCCTTAAGGAGGATTAAATGCCGTCTAAAAGAATTTTACTGGTTATTGTAAGTGTATTCGCGTTGTTAGGCTTGGTCTCCGCATGTAGCGGTGGCAGCACTGAACCCACAAGCGGTGGCGAAAAAGTTGTGGAAACCGTCATCGTCAAAGAAACCGTGATTGTTGAAAAATCCGCCGAGGAACAGATCCCCGAAGGCGCCACCGTCATTGACTTCTGGCACGCATTTGGTGGCGGACGGAAACTGCTCATCGAACGCATGGTTGCGGATTACAACTACACCCATCCGGGCGTGTATGTCCGAGTGGAAAACAAAGGCTCGTACCGTGACACGCTGAATGCCGCCATCCTCGCCGCACAGCAGGGCAACGCCCCGCACGTGGTGCAGATTTTTGAAATCGGCTCGCAATTGGCGCTGGACTCCGGTATTTTCATGCCCATTGAAGACGTGGTGCAAGGTCCGGAATTCCAACCCGATGATTACATCCCCGCCGTTGCCAACTACTACAAAATCAATGGCAAATTCAACTCCCTGCCGTGGAACTCGTCGAACCCGATTCTGTATTACAACAAAGACATCTTCCGCAAAGCCGGGTTAGACCCCGAAAAACCGCCCCAGACCTTTGAAGAAATGCTTTCCGCATGTGAAACCATCGTCTCCAGCGGCGCAGCCAAAAACTGCATCTCCTGGCCCCTCCACGGCTGGTTCTTTGAGCAATGGATGGCAAACATGGGTGCGGAACTGGCGAACAACGGCAATGGTCGTGATGCCCGCGCCACCGAAGTCTACCTCGACGGCGATGCCGCCAAAACCATCCTCAACTGGTGGAAAGAAATGTACGACAAAGGCTACTATGCGTACAGTGGCAAGCTGGAAGACTGGGACGGCGCAGATGCAATCTTCGTCTCCGGGCAAGCCGCTATGGAAATCACCTCCACCAGTGATGTGGTGAACCGCCAAAACGACGCCGCCGAAAACGGCTTTGAACTCGGCACGTCCTACCTGCCCTACCCCGCCAGCAGCGAACGCCAAGGCGTGATTGTCGGCGGCGCCAGCATCTGGCTCACCAAAGACCATCCTGACAACGAATTGCAGGCAGCCAAAGACTTCATGATTTGGTTCACCAACACCGAAAATGCCATCCGCTGGCACAAAGCCACCGGCTACTTCCCCGTTCGCAAATCAGCCGTGGACGTACTGAAAGTTGAAAACTGGTTCGAGCTGAACCCGGCATACAAAGCCGCATTTGACCAATTGCTGGAAACCAAAGAAACCAAAGCCACACAAGGTGCGCTCATCGGGGCATTCCCCGAAGTCCGCACCATCATCGAACAAGCGGTGGAAAAAGTGCTCGCCGGTGAAGCAACCGTAGATGAAGCGCTCTCCGCTGCACAGAAAGACGCCAACAAAGCTGTTCAAGATTACAATAAATCGGTAGAATAGTCTCTGCCGAGACGGTGTTTTCACACCGTTGACCCCAATTTTCAAGAGCGGGCGACACCCTGCCGTCCGCTCTTGAATTGGTTTAAATCTCGTTAAGAGGCGCGTATGTACACCGCAAAATTTAAAGGGAGATTTCTCCCGTGGTTATTCTTAACGCCAACATTAGTGATTCTGGTTGTTTTTTTGTACTACCCCGTCGTTCAAACATTTGTCCTCTCCACCTATCGCGTGGCGTTTTTAGGCTTGCGAAAAAAATTCATCGGACTGGATAATTTCGTCTCGCTCGCGCAGGATACCGGCTATTGGCACACCGTTTGGGTCACGCTGATTATCACCGCCGTGGTTGTGGTGGGCGGACTGGGCATCTCGCTGGCAATTGCGATGCTGGCAAACCGAGACCTTCGCGGCGGTTCCATCTACCGCGTGTTGCTCATCTGGCCCTTCGCGCTTTCCCCCGCCGTCACCGGGGTGATTTTCCTCTTCATGTTTTCACCCGGTTTTGGCGCAATCAACTATCTGACCGAACAAATCACCGGCTCGGAATTGAATTGGCTGGGCAACCCGCGGTTGGCTATCACGCTGATAATTCTAGCCAGCATTTGGCGCAATCTGGGTTACAACGTGGTATTTTATCTGGCAGGTTTGCAGAACCTCAATACCGAGGTTCTGGAAGCCGCATCCATTGATGGCGCGACGAACTGGCAACGCTTCTGGAAGGTCACATTTGCGCTGCTTTCGCCAATGAGCTTCTTTCTGCTCATCACCAACATCACTTATTCCTTCTTCGACCTTTTCGGGATGATTGATATTGTCACCAAAGGCGGTCCCCTCGATGCGACCAACGTGATGATTTACAACCTATATCGTGATGGGTTTGAATACTACAAAACCGGACTCGCCGCCGCCCAATCTGTGATTCTCTTCGCGGTGGTCGTCGGTTTAACCATCATTCAATTCCGCACCACCGGCACACGGGTACATTACGGAGGCTGATGATGACTCGAAAAAAACGAAACGACCTCTTTGCCCATATCGGGTTGATAATCATTTGCTTCATCGTGCTGGTTCCGGTGCTGTTCGCGCTCTCAAAGTCAACCCAGACGCGGGCGCAAGTTTTCCATTATCCCCCCATTTTGGGACCCGGCACAGCGATGATACAAAACTATCGCACCGCATGGAATGAATTCAACCTCGGGCTGTATATGCAGAACAGTTTAATCATTGCCGGAATCGTGATGGTTTTCAAAACAATCTTCTCGATGCTGGCAGGACTGGGATTGGTTTATTTTGATTTCCCGCTGAAAAACGGCATCTTCTATTTCATCCTGTTCACGCTGATGATGCCGACAGAAATTATGATCATCGCTCTGTTCAACCTTGTTTCAGACTTGGGATGGGGCAATAATTACGCCGCGCTCACGATACCGTTTCTCGCCAGCGCAACCGGCGTATTTCTGTTCCGACAGCATTTCGCCAGCATCCCCGGCGAGTTGGCGGATGCCGCCCGCGTGGATGGCGCGGGTCCGGTTCGATTTTTGTGGAGCGTGCTCGTTCCGATGTCACGCAACACCATCGGCGCAATGGCGCTCATTCAGTTCATTTACATGTGGAATATGTATATCTGGCCCCTGGTCATCATCCGCGAAAACGTCCGCCAAGTTGTGCAGGTGGGGCTGCGGCAAATGACCAATGTGCAGGATACCACCAACTGGGGCGTTGTGATGGCGGGCGCAATTCTGGCGATGCTGCCCCCGTTGATTATTTTTGTGCTATTGCATGAACAATTCACCAAAGGGTTTGCGCTGGGGCAAGAAAAATAGCCGCACCGCTACCTCTGAAAAGCCCGAACTGTTTTCGGGCTTTTTCTATTTTTCACCCCAGAACATTTGTGCCTTTT
>CAZMXX010000261.1:0-5971 GCA_964570315.1 uncultured Anaerolineaceae bacterium
GAGCAGGCGGATATTGTGGCGGATATGGTGGCGGAAACCGAACGATTGATGCGGCTGGTGCATAATCTGCTGGCGTTGGCGCGGGCAGATGTGGGCGACGCGCTGCCCCTTGCTGACATCTCGGTGACGGAGGTGATGGCAGATGTGTGCCGTCAGGCGCAGATACTTTCGCCTGGAAGAAATATCATCTGCCAAAATGAACCGGCGCTGATGGCGCAGGGCAACCGAGACGCGCTGAAACAGGTTTTGCTGGCGCTGGTGGACAACGCCATCAACCACACCGAACCCGGCGCCGAAATTTCGCTCTCTGCCGCGCGGGCAGATGACCGTATCCGCATTTTTGTGCGCGACACCGGCGCGGGGATTCCTCCGGCGCAGGCGGCACACATCTTCGAGCGATTCTATCGCGGGGATGCGGCGCGCACCGGTGGCGGGGCAGGGTTGGGGCTTGCCATCGCCCAAGGGTTGATGCGCGCCCAACGCGGCAACATCGCGGTGCGGAGCGTTTTGGGGCAGGGGACAACCTTCACCGTGACCCTTCCGATGGCAAAATGATGAATCCGGGTTTTTCCGAATAACGCTGGTTGTTGACCGAAAATTGGTTTGACAACCGGCATTTTCAGGTTATCATATCCTTAGGCAATTTTGAAAATTGTCACAATTCAAAACGAAGGTTCAACTTATTTGCCGGGCGCACTCGCAATGAAGAGAGCGGGCAATATCATCACCATAGGAGGTTGGGAATGTATAAAAACATTGTTTTGGCGTATGATGGTTCTGACAGCGCGGAAGCAGCATTGGATCATGCTTGTGACATAGCGAAAAGTTGCGGAGCAACCGTGTTTGTGGTGAACGCCTATCAATCTATCCCCAAAATCGAAGGGGATGAATGGGTGCAGAAGGCAATTGCCGCCGGCACGGCACGCGGCGAAAAGCTCGTGTCCGTCGCAATGGAAAAATTACGGGCGGCAGGAGTGAAAACGGAAGGCGAAGTGCTGGAGGGACCCCCGGCGCGGGCAATTCTGCGGGTGGCAAAATCCCGCGACGCCGATTTAATTGTGATGGGAAATCGCGGCTACAACGTCTTCACCGAGGTGTTTTTGGGCAGCGTGAGCCTGCAAGTGCTGACCCATTGCAAAATTCCGGTGCTGATATTGAAGGCATAACCGTGCCTGTCAAACCCTTGTTGCGGCAAGGGCTGCTTTTTGCGAAAATCATCTGAAAATGGTAGCCTGATGCGTTACAGGGCAACCTGTCGGATTTAATTTGTTGGAAGGGGGTTGAGCGTGGATGCTTCCCGGTTGGGGCGGGGAAGCCGCAATGCGCCCTCTTATCCCTATTTAAAGGAGATAGTAGTATGCGTGAGACGGTGAAGAACAAAATTTATGTTTTGCCGGAAAACGGGACATCATACAAGCAGCTCATTTTACCCGCCGATGTGTCGTTGCAGGCAGTGTATGAAGCGGCGGAGGTACACCCGATGCTGCGTGAATCGTTGGGGACGCCGGTGACATGGCAGGTGCGGAACGAGACCAGCGTGCGCAAAGCGGTGCTTTCGCCGCAATTGGCGCCCCGATTTGTGGCGGCGCTGCTGGCGTTGTCCACCGTGGCGGAATTTGGCGACGGCGAAATGTCGCTGGAAGCGTATCTCCGCCGCACCGATACCCGCCCGGAGGCGTTGATTGCGCTGCATGTGCCCGCCGAAGTGCAGGGCAGGGTGGTGGCGGAAAGCCACGTGGGGCGCACCCCCGCCGATGAGCCGATTGTCTCGGTGCGCGCCGCGCTCGATGTGCAAAACGACGTGGTGACACAGGTGCGGTTGGCGTTCACCGGCGCGTTCCGCGAATCGGCGCGGATTGCGGCGGAGGCGAGCAAACTGTTGAGCGGAAAAAAGCTCGATGATGAAACCATTGCCCTCGTGGCGCAATCGGTGAGCGAGGAAGTGTCGCCGCCCGATGACTTTATCGGCAGTGAAGAATACCGGCGGGAAATGGTGAAAGTGGTGACCCGGCGCGCGCTGGAAGCATGCAAAAAAGAGGTGAAATAATATGGCTGAAAAAACAAATGTGACCCTGACTCTGAACAATGAAACGATTTCATTTGCGGTGGGGGAAAAAGACCGATTGATGGATGTTTTGCGCGCGCACGGATATGTGAGTGTGAAACACGGTTGCGAAACCGGCGATTGCGGCGTCTGTACGGTTTTGCTGGACGGCGAGCCGGTGCGCAGTTGTATGCTCAACGCGGTGGACGTTGCCGGACGCAGCGTCACCACGCTGGAAGGGCTGAGCCAACGCGGCGAGCCGTTGCACCCGGTGCAGCAGGCGTTCGCCGATAGCGGCGCGGTGCAGTGCGGCTACTGCACCCCCGCGCAGATGCTCACCGCCAAAGCGTTGCTGGATAAAAACCCCAATCCCACCGAGGACGAAATTCGGACGGCGATGGACAGCGTTTTTTGTCGCTGCACGGGATATGTGAAGACCGTCGCCGCCATTCAACACGCGGGCGCGCTGCTGCGGGGCGAAGAAGCGACCACCGGCGAATATCTCGAAATCATCGCCCCCCCCGACGCGAAAACAATTGACCTGCCGGACATGTACCGCCGGCGCGATGGCGGCAGAAATCCGCTCCCCCCATTGGTCATCACCCCCCCCGACATGCCCAAAACCAACATTGTGGGCAAAAGCCAGAAGAAAGTCGATATGCAAAAACTGGTGCGCGGGTATCCCGTTTTCACCGACGATGTGCAGCCCGATGGCATGCTGTATGGCGCGCTGCTCACCAGCCCGCACGCGCACGCCATTATCAAAAATATTGATACCACCGAAGCGAAAGCCATTCCCGGCGTGCACGCCGTGTTGACCTATAAAGATATTCCCCGCGTGCCGTATGCCTCCGGCGGGCAGAGTTACCCCAACCCGCACCCGTATGACCAGTTCAGTTTGGATTACAAGGTGCGACACGAAGGCGACCGGGTGGCGATTGTGGCGGCGGAAACGCCCGAACTGGCGCAAAAAGCGCTCCGCGCCATCAAAGTGGAATATGAAGTGTTGCCCGCGGTGCTGAATGCGGAAGACGCGATGAAAGAAGGCGCACCCGTCATTCACGATGAGCCGGATGCGGTGGGCATTCATGATGCCAAGCGGAATATCGTCCACCGGCTCGAATCGGGGGTGGGGGATGTGGATGCCGCTTTCGCCGAAGCCGACCACATTTTCGAGGGCGAATATCGCACCCAGAAACAACAGCACACCCACCTTGAGCCGCACGTCTGCATCAGCTATTGGGATGAAGATGACCGGCTGGTGTTGCGTTCCAGTACGCAGGTTCCCTTCCACGTGCGGCGTATGGTCGCCCCGCTGATTGGCTTGCCGGTCAAACGGATTCGGGTGGTCAAACCCCGGCTCGGCGGCGGTTTTGGCAACAAGCAGGAGATGCTGCTCGAAGATTTGTGCGCCCATCTCACCATTGCCACCGGACGCCCCGTGCGCATGGAATACACCCGCAAGCAGGAATTCACCAGCTCGCGCAGCCGCCATCCGAACATCATCCGCTACAAAATCGGGGTGAAAGACGGCAAGGTTACCGCCGCCGACCTCTATCTCATCGGCGATACGGGGGCGTATGGCACGCACGGACTCACGGTGCAGATGGTGGGCGGCTTCAAGGGGCTGACGCTCTACAATGCGCCCAACTCCCGTTTTGTGTCCGATGTGGTCTACACCAACACTCCGCCCACCGGCGCGTTCCGGGGCTACGGCGCCACCCAGTGCCAATTCGGCATTGAAGTGCTGATGGAAGAAATCTCGGAAAAGCTGGGGCTGGATGTGGTGGACTTCAAACGCAACAACTGGCTCAAACTGGGCGAACCGATGTATTTGGCGCGCAAATTGGGCGAAGGGCGAGAGGGCTTCGACCAAATGCTGGAATCGAGCGGGTTGGAGCAGTGCGTGAATGTGGCGCTGCAAGCCACCGATTTTTACCGCAAACGGGAAGCATACGCCAAGCAAAAAAGCACCAAACGCAAAGGAATCGGCATGGCGGTGCAGATGCACGGCAGCGGCATCGCCGGGCTGGACATGGCTGCCGCCACGCTCAAAATGAATGATGACGG
Organism: uncultured Anaerolineaceae bacterium; assembly: GCA_964570315.1. Lineage (GTDB taxonomy): Bacteria > Chloroflexota > Anaerolineae > 4572-78 > 4572-78 > JANTHQ01. The sequence continues at coordinate 4,115 of CAZMXX010000261.1, forward strand.
CTCGTTCAACCTGCAAATGGGCGCCACCGACCTCGGCACGGGGTCCGACACAATTTTGGCGCAAATGGCGGCGGAAGTGCTCGGCATTCCGGTGGAAGACCTCATCGTTTATTCCAGCGACACCGATTTCACCCCCTTCGACACCGGCGCGTATGCCAGCAGCACCACGTACATCAGCGGCGGCGCGGTGCGCAATGTCGCCGAGAAAATCAAAAAGCAAATTCAGGAACATGCCGCGCTGATGCTGGAAATGGATGACCCCGACGCGCTGGAATTGCGCGACCGCAAAGTCATCGCCCCGGACGGGCGTTCGGTGACGCTGGCGGAGGTGGCGTTGAGCAGTCTCCATCAGCAAAACCAGCATCAAATTATGGCGACGGCGTCGCACATCAGCTATACCAGCCCGCCGCCGGTGGCAACACAGTTCGCGGAAGTGGAAGTGGATACCGAAACCGGGGAAGTGACCATCGAGCGGTTGCTGATGGTGGTGGATGCCGGGCGCATCATCAACCCCATCACCGCCGCCGGGCAGGTTGAGGGCGGTGTGGCGCAGGCGCTCGGTTTGGCGCGCAGCGAGGAGATGGTCTTCGATGACGAGGGTCGGCAGTTGACGACCACTTGGGGACCGTACCACGTTTATTCCGCCAGTGAGATGCCCGCGGTGGATGTGATTTTTGTGCAGACGAATGAACCGTCGGGTCCCTTCGGCGCGAAATCCATTTCGGAGATTGCGATGGACGGGGTATCGCCTTCAATTGTCAGCGCGATTCACAATGCGACGGGCGTATGGGTGCGGCAATTGCCATTGACTCCCGAACGGGTCTGGCGTGCCATTCGTGCCGCAGAAACGGAAGCGGTGGCGCCGGCAGAAGCAATATCGGCATAAAATAAAAACGCACACATAAAAAAACGGGCAATCACCCGCGCGGCGATTGCCCGTTTTCTATTTTGCGGAGTCTGGGTTCCAGTTCATAGCGGATGGCTCGGAAGCGACGCTCGAAGTAGGGGAAAAGATACCACGATGTGCCCAGTCCGAACCACAGTCCGGTGACGGTGCGCAGCCACCAATTGATGGTGCCGATGGTGGTTCCGCTGTAATATTCCGGGGGCATGATGCCCTGCGTCAGCCAGACCGACCACGGATTTCCGGTGCGGAAGTTAAAGCCGAGCCGCTCGTCTGCCATGTGGGACAGCGCGTCCAAAAGCATGGGGAAGACGAAAAAGACCAGCAGGGCAGGGGTGATGCGCGGTTGCCAGAGGTACATGCTCCACACCAGCCCGCCCGCCAGCAGCCCGATGAAGATGGCGGTCATCCGGTGGTTGAGCGCCATCTTCCAGCCGATGTCGGGGTTGCCCACAAAGGCGCGCAGGTTGGATGGGATGCCGCCCCAATCGAGCACCTGCGCGAGGGAGTAACTTTTCACGCCGCCATCGGGGCTGAAGAGGAAATAGCTGCGTTGGGGCAGTTGGTGGTCGTGCGGGGCGTATTGCCGGTAGAGCCATTCGCCGGCGTCGGTTGCGCCCAGCGACATCAGCAGGGGGGCGGCGACTGCGCCCGCCAGAATCAGCGCGAAGACGCCGTTCACTGCCAGTTCCCAGTGTTGCGCCAGCCAGAGGATTCGTTTTTGCAGAAATAGGATGATGGTTTTTGTGAAGGTGGGGGAAGGTGAATTCATAAGTTATGAGATTGGCAGCGTTCGGATGCGAATTTTATTCTCCGAAACGCTGATAACAGAGCCATTTTTAAGTGATGTTTGGTGATGGGATAATATTTCTTCAAGGTATCGATTGACATTTTCGGGGCGCATATTTCGCAACCGAAAAGTTATGATGCTGGGTAATTGTTCGCCGCTGGCG
>CAZMXX010000262.1:0-5922 GCA_964570315.1 uncultured Anaerolineaceae bacterium
TGTTGTGTATGTTGTGATGTGTTATGTTGGGTTGTGTTGGTGTATATGTGGTTTGTTATGTAGTGTGGTTGTCTTGTTCTTTTGTGTGTTTTTTTGTATGCAGAAGACGGTTTACGATTTTTTTTGTTGTTTTTTTTTTTTTTTGCAAGCAGAAGACGGCATACGCTGTTTCTGCCTGTCTCGTGGGCTCGGAGATGTGTATAAGGGACGGGGTGTGGGGGTCTGCGTTGGGGTGGGGGTGTTGGTCGGCGTCGGCGTGTTGGTTGGAGTGGGGGTGTTGGTTGGCGTCGGTGTTGCCGTCGGCGGGGTTCCGGTGGGCATAATGGTATCGCCAAAGCCGATGATGTTCCAATTGACCAGCGTTTGCCCGGGGTCGGTTTTCTGGTTCACGTATTGAATTTCGCACGTGGACGGTTTGATGGTGGTGAACGCGATATTGTTACATTCGTTGCTCAACGGATTGGTCAAACAATTCGGGTCTCCCTCCGGCACGCGGTTCGAGGTGTCCACCCGCGCGTACAGCTTGTGGTCAAACGCGCCGTACAGCGGAATGGTGGTGGTGAAAGTGCGCGTCTGGTTGAATCCCAGCGGCGGCGACAGCCACGTTTTCTGGTCGCCGGGCGGCAGCGCGCGCCCCAAATCGGGCTGGGCGGGGGGATCCATGTACAAATCCACATCGAAAGATTTATTGGTGATGGTGACCGGCGACATGTTTTTCACGGTTACGGTCACCGGGATGGTGCTGTTGAACGCCGGATTCAACGGCGTATCGATGCTGACAATTTGCAAATCCGCCGCCAAAATATTGATGACCGTTTGCGCCGTGGGCACATTCGGCGATTGGCTGTCAAGGTATGAGGTCACCGTGACCACTGAGCCGGAGGACAGGTTCACCGGAATATTGTACGGAATGGTGGCGTAGCCAATCCCATTGGTAGTGACGGGGTTGAGCGGCAACACGCGCCCCGGCGCCGTCGAGCCTTCTTCTTCCACATACACATAATATTGGCTGTTGATGTTGTGGGTCAGCAATTCTACCGTGACGGGCGTGCCCGGAATCTGGGTATTCCCTTCGGCGATGCGCAGGAACGGCTTGGGAATCACTTCGATATCGGGGCTTTGGGCGGTGTATGCGCCGGTTGTGCCGCTCGGAATGGATTGCAGGGTGTAGGTGAATGCCTGCGGCGTCGAAATGGGGATGGTGTATTGCAGGTCAATCGCGCCGTTGCCGTCGGTGGCGGCGGCATTGTTGATGATGAGTTGCCCTTCCCAATAAATATCATATTTGGTGCCGGGGCTATGATTTCTCAGTTGGAAATTGATGGTGCTGCCTGCGGGCCAGCTGTATCCCCCCACCACTGCGATGTATGGCGTGGGCGGCGTGCTGACGATGAGCGGGGTTTGGGCAATCACCGCGCCGGGATATTCCGCATCTTCCGTTCGCACCGTGTAATTGCCATCCGACACGGTGTCGGGCAGGGCGTACACCAGATAGATGTTCCCGAAAACGTCGGTCATTTCGCTGGCTTTCAGGATGGTGTCGGCGCCGGTGTCGGTGTTATGCAGTTTGATGATATAACCCCGATTCGGGGCGTGTTTCTGAATCAGAATATTCAGGTACACGCCGCTGGGGGTGGTGATGGTTTCACCGCAACTCCCCTGATTGATTTTGATGCATCCTTTGCGGAAGGTGAGGGTGCGGCTGGCAACCACGGAGCTGGTCAGCGTGCTGCGAATGACGTACGACCCCTCCGCGAATGAGCCGTCGTTGGGGATGGTATATGATTCATACGCTGCCGGAAAGGCTGAAACGCCGTTGGCATCGGTGGACAGAGGGTTCAGATTTGCCACCGTCGAGCCGTTATATGCCAGATTAATATTATAGTTGGTCAGTGCCGCATGAGTGGTGAGCGAATAAGTCAGCACACTGCCGAAGGGGAATATGTCCCCATTGGTGATGATGGTGGGTTGGGTCGGTTTGGTCACGGTGAGCAGGGTGACGGCAACTTGTGTGCCTCCCGGCGTTTGCGATTCCACCGTATATGACCCCACCGGCTTGTTTTGGGGAATGGTGTAGGGGATGATGGCATTTCCCTGCGGGTCAGTGGAGACCGGTCCCACCAGCACATTATCAACCAGCACATTGTAGCTGGCGTTGGGATTGTGCATGCGCACGCGAATATAGATGGTTTCTCCCGCCGGGTGGCTGGAGCCATCCTGAATTTCGATGACCGGATTGCTGCTTGCCCCGCCGCTGCCACTGCCGGGACTGCCGCCGCTACCCCCCTCAAAGGGTGGTGGCGCGCCGGTGATGGGTTGTCCCCCCTCATTGCGCATCACAATAGATGCCTGAATGGTGAGGTAGCCATTCGGCACAATGGCGGCATAAATCGGGTCGAACAGGGCAACATTATGATAGAGGCTTACCTGCACATCCGAGCCTTCGATGCCGGGGTGGTCCGGTTGAATGATTTTCAGCGTGCCGTTCACATCATATTGCACCCAGTCCACGCGCACACCCATCACCCCGGCGCAGGTGGCATCGCAGGTGCTTCGGTCTAAAAACGTATTGTATTGGGTCACATCGGTGATGACGCGGCTGTATGCCGTTCCCGCCGAGCGGTTGATGGCTTGCTGCTTGATGATCTCTTTCCGCTGTGCCGGGTCCATTGTCCACGGGTCGCCGGTGGCGTTGAGGGGTTTCCCGGAGACGGCGTAGCGGGCGGCATCGCGCACGGCATTTTGCGCCGCAATGTAAGATTGAATCACGTGCGCCCCTTCGGCAATACCGAGCAGTATCAGCACCAGCACAGGCAGAATCAGTGCAAATTCAACCAAACCTTGTCCACGTTTTTTAACTTTAATCATTGGTTGCCTCTATCTTTGAAAACAATTCAACCATCCAAATGATGATTTTAGCCCTTTATACAATTTTAGGATACCGCATGTGCGGGCGATTTTCTATGAGGGATTCCCTGATTCAGTCGGGAAAATGCCTGAAAAGCGATGATTTTTGGGGATAAGCAAAAAGACCGGGTGAAAATTGCGTTTCACCCGGCGTGTGTGGCGGTCAATCAAGGGGTAACCAGAACGTGACTGTTGTGCCTTGCCCCACCATACTGTCGAACGATATTTCGCCGTGCAGCATGGTCACTTGCTCCTGCATGCTGATGATGCCCATGTGTTTCTGTTTCGGGGCTTCTTCCAGCGCTTCGCGCACATCAAACCCGTTGCCGTTGTCAGATACATTCGCGGTGATGCGGTCGCGATGCAGCTCAATATTGATGCTCACTTGCGTGGCGTGCGCGTGTTCCGCCACATTGTTGAGCAATGCCTGCATCACCCGGAACACCGTCACCTCAATGTGCGGCGGCAGGCGGCGTTCCGCGCCCGACACCAGTAAATTACACGCCAGTTTTTCGTGCTTGTTTTCAAACTCCTGCACATATTGTTTCAAAGTGGGAATCACGCCCAAGTCATCGAGCATCATCGGGCGCAGTTGGAAAATATATTCCCGAATTTTCTGGAAGGTTTCGTTCACCGCTTCTTTGAGCGTGCCCAGTTCCGCTTGCGCCCGCGAGGGGTCTTTGTCGAACAGCCGCTCGACGATTTCCGCTTGCAGAATCAAATTCGTCAGCGATTGCGCGGGTCCATCATGCAGTTGGCGAGACAGGTGCAGTCGTTCCTGTTCCTGCGCGTTGATGATGTTCATCATACTGCTGGCGGCGGTGATATTGGCAGTTGTGTTGGGTGAATCGCCGTTGGTGGCGGCGAGGTTTTGGCGGCGGTAATTGTCGATGATGTAGCGGAGGTGATTGGCGTACCGCTCCAGATATTGTTGCTTGCCCTGCAACTGTTCCACCTGCCCGCGCATCATAAATAGACGATTTTGGGTGTCTTGCGCGTTGCGGTAAATTTCCTGAATATCTTCGCGCGGCATAGAATCGATACTGCTTTCCATCAGCCGCAATTTATTGCTGATTTGGGCATTGCGCTGCGAAAGCTTCTCCACCTCATCGGAACTTTGGCGAATGAGCATGGCAATTTCCCGCAATTCATTCTGAATCTGCTGGTATTCCGTTTCGGCGGCGTCTATGACTTCCGCAAAGGTTAAAGCTTGTTCGGTGTTCATTGTTTCCGCATCCATCGGCATCTCCTGCTGATGAGTTTCAGCGTTTATTCTTCTTCATCCTGCAATCGAATCCAACCGCGTTTGACGGCGTACAACGCCGCTTGAGTTCTGTCGTTCACCGCCAATTTCCGCAGGATGCTGGTCATATGGTTTTTAACGGTTTGGCGGCTGATACCCAGCGCGTAGGCGACCTCTTTGTTGCTTTCCCCTTTGGCGATGTGCTGCAAAATTTCCATCTCGCGCGGGGAGAGGGGCGCAAAGAGCTGGTTCGGCTCGCCGTCCACATAGGCGACGTGGTCGAACTGTTGCAAAATCCAGCTCGCCGCTTCGGGTTGGTCGAGCACGGCATCGTCAATCACGTAATTGCCCATGCTCACCTGACGAATGGCGTCCACCAACCGGCGCGGGGTGACATCTTTGGGGAAATATGCGGCGGCGCCCGCGCGGATGGCGTGGAAAATTTGCTCATCGTCATGATACGCGGTGAGCATAATTACGGCAATATTCGGGTGGGTTTGTTTGAGTTCGCGGGTAATTTGCAAACCGTTCAGGTGGGGCAGGTTGATGTCCAGCAGGATTACATCGGGGTTGAGTTGTTTCGCCAGCCGGAGCGCTTCTTCGCCATCGGCAACCTCCATAATGACGTCCAGGTCTTCCTGTGCCTCAAGCACGCGGCGCAACCCCTGCCGGAACAGTGGATGGTCATCTACTAGCATGATGCTGGTTGTCATAAGTTCACAGCCTCCCTTTGAAATGGCGGGTTGAAGCGGGGTGGTCATACGATGAACTGTCGCCGGGCAGCGCAGTCAGCCCATCCCCAAAAACAGTTTAAAATTTCGGATACGGTAACGAAAGAATCACGGCTGTACCCGCATTTTTGGCGCTTTTGATTTGGATGGAGCCGTGCAGTAATCGGGCAATTTCGGTGATGCTGACCAGCCCCAATTGGCGGCGCGGGTGGTTGGAAAGATTTTCCGCAATGCCGATACCGTCGTCTGTTACGGTGAACTGCAATTTACCGTCATTTTCTTCCACCGTCACCGTCACGGATGATGCGTCGGCGTGTTCGGCAATGTTGTGCAAAATTTCCTGCAACACGCGGAAAATGGCGGTCTCGATGATGTAGGGCAGGGGTTCCACCAATGTCCGCACTTCCAATTGTGTCGGCAGCCCGACCCGCTCTTGAAATTTTGCCAGATAGCGGCGCAGTCCGGCAACCAATCCGAAGTTGCCCAACACGGTTCCCGGTTCCAAATCGGCGACCAGAAAACGCAAGTTTGCCAGCCCGTCTTCCAATTCCTGCTGGAGCGCGTCGATGCCCGCCATCACCACGTCCATATCGCTGTTGTCCATAATGAGGTTTTTGACGGCAGCCAGCTCGAAGATGGCGTTGGCGAGCAATTGTCCGTCGGTATCTTCCAGTCGTTTGGCGGTTTTGGCGCGTTCTTCTTCCTGCCACTGCAACAGTTGTACCCCGGACGCAGGTGCATCCTGTGGCACGTTGGATATTTCACCGCGCAATTGAGCCTGCAAAAGGGCTGTGTGCCGATTCAGTGCGTCCGCTTGCTGCACCGCGCGGCGCACGTCATCCGGTATCGGTGAGGCGGATGACGCCTCGGACGGGATGAGCGCCGCGTATTTTTCGACAAGGGTTGCCAGTGCGTGCCGGCTTTGCGCTAGCAGTTCGACGGCTTCGGCGATGAATTTTTGCACGTCTGCATCAGTGGTGGGCATATTGGTCACTCCTAGTACAAAAGTAGTATACCACAGGCAATTGGCAATTAGCAATT
>CAZMXX010000263.1:0-5915 GCA_964570315.1 uncultured Anaerolineaceae bacterium
GATGTGTACCACATAATCGCCGGGGCGCACATCGGCGAAGAATGTTTCGGGCGTGATGCCCTTGCGCCGGCGGGGTCGGCGGCGCGGCTGAGGCTTCCGGTCGCCAAAAATTTCCGCATCGGTGAAGAGGGAGAGGAGCGGCGCGGCGCCTTCCCGCACCCGCAACAGCCATCCTTCCAGCACCGAGCGGTTGAAAACGGTGATGCTGCCGGGCGGCGGGGGCACGTCGAGCGCGTCCACCGGCGGCGCGATGATATTTTCATCGCGCAGAAAATCGCTCAATCGGGCGGCTTGGCGGCTGGTGATGACCACCCGCTCGCCCGCTTTTTTGCGTCGCAACAGTTCCTGCACGGCGGGTTTCACCTGCCCGCCGAAGACGGGAGGCGCGGCGAAAACCCCTTCCACCGACACGTCGGCGGGGGCGGGCAACCCGGCGCGGTCTGCCCAATCATCAAAGCCCAGCGTCAACGGGGCGCGTTTTTTCAGCGCGGGGGCAAGGGTCTGCCAATCGAAATACGGCGCGGGCATATCGGGGGGCAGGGTGTAGCGCGCCACCATATCGGCTTTCAGCGTTTCCGCCTGTTCCTGCAACTCGGTGATGACCGATTCCAGTTCGGCGGGATTTTCCACCATCACACAAGTGCCGTCCGGCAGATAATCCAGCACCGAAGCGGGGGGATCGTGCATGAGCGTCAGCAGATTTTCCATCCCCCGAAAGCCCGTCCCCGCCGTGAGCATGGTGTGCAATTCCTGATATTCGTTCTGCGCCACCGGCTGAAGGGTGCGCCGGTCGAGCTTTTCCAGCGCGGCGGCGGCGCGAGGGGCGTAGCCAGGCAGCGCCTCGTTGGCGGGTCCCAGTGTTACCGTTTTTAAACGATGTTCAGAGCGTTGGGTAATGGGGTCGAAGGCGCGGATGGAGTCAATTTCATCCCCGAACAAATCAATGCGCACCGGATGGGAACTGCCGGGGGGGAAAATGTCCATCAATCCCCCGCGGTGGCTGAATTCGCCCGGCTCTTCCACTACATCCCGATTTTCATACCCCAAATTGAGCCAATCGCGCAGGGTGGCGGTCATATCAATTTGCTGCCCCACCCGATAGGTGCGCATCGCTTCCAGAAAATTGGCGGGGGGCATGGTTTTTTGCATCAGCGCGCGGGCGCTGGTGACCACCAACGGGGGCGCGGCGGGGTCGGCTTGCGCCAGCGCGGCGAATGCCGCCAACCGGCGGGCAATCGTATCGCGGTTCCACGGGATGCGCTCGTAGGGGAGGACGCCGGGGTCGGGCAGGCGGTGGATTTGCGCGGGGTTTTCCGCCCAAAAGCGGAGCTGGTCGGTGAGGATGCGGGCGCGGTCGGCGCGCCCGGTGATGAGCAGGACGGGCATCTGCAATTGCCGGTGTATCGCGGAAACAAGCGGCAATCGCCCCGCAACCGGCACGCGCAACGGCTGGGTGACGGGAGCGCCGTCTGCCAAAGTGTCCATCAACGCGCGGATGTCCGGTATTTGGTTGAAAAGTCGCAATAAAACGGAAAGGTTTACCATATAACGTTATCGGCTTTTAGCCGACAGCCGACAGCTAATTGAATTTATTCATCGCCATTTCCACCCCTTCGGCGACCACCGTGCGGATGGCGTCCACTGCGCGCTTATAGGTGATGGTCATTTCGTCCCATTCGGCAGGGGAGAATTTTTGCAGCACATACGCTTCCACCGGCATTTGCCCCGGCGGGCGTCCGATGCCCACCCGCATGCGGGGAAAATCGCGCGTGCCGAGCAGGTCGATGATGCTGCGCATCCCTTTGTGCCCGCCCGCGCCGCCGAATTTTCGCAGGCGCAGCCGGGCGGTGGGCAAGTCAAGGTCATCCACAATCACCAGAATGCGCTCCGGCGGAATTTTGTAAAATCGAGCCAGCGGCGCCACCGCTTTGCCGCTGAGGTTCATGAACGTTTGCGGCTTGGCGAGCATCACCGGCACGTCGCCGAGCTTTCCGCGCGCCAGCACCGCCTGATGTTTCTGCCCGTCGAAAGTGAATCCGGCAGAAGCCGCCAATCGGTCAACAATATGAAACCCGACATTGTGCCGGGTTTGAGCGTATTTTTTGCCGGGATTGCCCAAACCGACAATCAACCATTCAATCGGCATCGCCGGTTTGGGTCGCCCGAAGTTTAGGTTCAAAGTTCCGAGTTTCAAGTTTCAAGTCTCAGTTTCAGTTTCAGGTTTCAGGTTGATTGTGTTCTCTCGCCGGCTCATTTTCTCCGATTGCGGCGGGGGCGTTTGGTGCGTTTGGCAAAACCCAGCACCACCAAACGGATAGCCGACAAAAATCCGAACAGCAGGAAGAGCGCCAGCATCCCGCCCGCCCCCAGCATAAACGCGCTTTTTAGGGGTGACGTATCCACTTTTACTTTGGGGATGGGCAAACCTTCACCCGACGGTTTCGGGGTCGGCAACACCTCCGTCATCGTCAACGGGCGCGGGGTGGGGGTATCCAGCGGTATTTCAATGACGATGGTCGGGGTGGGCGGCAACGGCGTCGGGGTGACCGTCGGCGTGGGGGATGCGGACGGGGTCGGGGTTTCGGTGGGGACGGCGTTGGCAATCACCACTCGTTTCACTTCGGTTTCCGTATAGTTGCCATCCAAACGCACCACCCGCAGGCGCAGGCTGTAACTGCCATCGGGCAGAGTTGTGGTATCCCACTGCGCCAATTCGCCATTGACCACCTGCTGTCGCCCCACTTCACCGATGCCAATCCACTGGTCATTCGACGTGACCGGCTCGACGGCATACGCCAGTTCGTAGCGGTCAAACGCCGGATGCACCGCGCTGCCGGTGATGGTGACCACCCCGCGCACCACGTCGTTATCGGTGGGGGAGGCGATGATGGCAAGCTCACCCTGCGCGGGGGGAGCAGCGAATACACTCGCGGCGGGAATCGCCATCAATGCGAGAAATAGAATCAGTATTTTACCAATGTGTTTCAATGATTTCATAGAAGCACCCTTCATATAAAGTAGCTTCGCCCTCAAAGTTTTATAGTGTAGCATAGCTTTTTGCACCTGACAAGATTGTTTGAAGCAACTGTCCAACCGTAATTTTCGTGGCGAAATTTGCAAACAGGGTATTGCCATCGCTCCCATTTGATGCTACAATCAGTTTAGCAGATTATAAAGTGGAGTGCGACCCTGTGGCAAAGATTTTATATGTGGAAGACCATCCCGCACAACGAGATATTTTAGCACAAATGCTGGAACTCGGCGGATTCGACGTGGAAGTTGCAGCGGACGGTCAAGAAGGGGTGGAAAAAGCCCTCGAATGGTTGCCCGACATCATTTTGATGGATTTGCGCATGCCCCGTATGGACGGGTTTGAAGCCATCGAGAAAATTCGGGCAAATGCAGCCACTGCGGAAACCCCCATCATCGCCATTTCTGCATGGGCGAGCGGGAAGCATCGCAAACGCGCCATGGAAGTGGGCGCAACCGAACATTTTACCAAACCTGTGGATTTAAATCGGCTGATGAACACGGTGAAAGCCTACGTTCAGGAAGATTAGTTGCCCTTTCTCTCCACAGCCGACCGGATTAATTCCGGTCTTTTTTTTGCGTCGCGGGTCATTGACAGCCTATCGGGTTCAGTGTAAAATGCGCCCGATATTCTCCCTTTCGCAAAGACGCGAGCGAACAATATTCCTGCGACACACGTGTATAAATTTTTCATTCAAAGAGACTTTTCTATGCCCCAAAAAATTCGGCTGGGATTGCCCAGCAAAGGCAGATTGCAACAAGATAGCCTCGATTTGTTGAAAACCTGCGACCTGAAAGTGACCCAACGGAACAGCCGCCAGTACATCGCCGAGATTGCCGCCCTGCCCGCCGTGGAAGTGTGGTTCCAACGTCCCGCCGACATCGTGCGGCAGGTGCGCAACGGCGACATCGCCCTCGGCATTGCGGGGTACGATATGGTGGCGGAATATCGCGGCGAAGGCGACAGCATCATCGTCATTCATGATGCGCTGGAATTCGGGCAGTGTTCGCTGGAGGTGATTGTGCCGGAACACTGGACATCCATCCGCAACATCGCCGATTTGGCGGCGCACGCCCGCACCTTCCCCGCCGAATCTCCCATGCGGGTGGTGAGCAAATTTCCGCGCCGCACCGCCGCTTTTTTCAACGACCATGCCATCCCCCACCGGCTGCTGCACGCCGACGGCGCACTGGAAGCCGCCCCGAACATGGGCACGGCGGACATCATCGTCGATTTGGTGCAAACCGGCTTAACCCTGCAAGAAAATCGGCTGAAGCAAATTGACGGCGGACGTATTTTGTCCAGCCAAGCCGTCTTTTTCGGCAACCGAAACGCGCTGCAATCGCAACCGGAAGCGCTCGCGGCGGCGCATCTGCTGCTGGAACGGTTCGAGGCGCATTTGCGGGCAACGAAACATTACAACATCATCGCCAACGTGCGCGGCGAATCTGCCGAAGCCGTGGCGCGGAAACTGCACCGATACCCGGTTTTGAGCGGCTTGCAGGGTCCGACCATCTCGCCGGTGCACCCCAAAACACCCGGCGAAAACGGCTGGCACGCCATCAGTCTGGTGGTGCATACCTCGCAATTGCAAACCGCCATCGAACAGCTTCGCGCCATCGGCGGCAGCGGCGTGGTTGTTTTGCCCGCGCTGTTCATCTTTGAAGAAGAACCGGCACGCTGGAAACAGCTCAAAAAGCTGTTAGCTGATAGCTGACAACTTTCAAAAGGAGTAGCGCCATGCTTTTCCCCATTTACGATACCGCCACCGGCACACGCAAACTACTGCGCCGAAAGCCGGTCGGCGAAACGGAACAATCCCCCACGCTGACCGCCGGCATTGCCCGCGTTTTCGGCGAACCGCTGTCGGTGGAAGCGGCGGTCGAGCGCATTCTGAGCGACATCCGCGCGCGCGGGGATGCCGCCGTGCGCGAGTGGACAACTCGCATTGACGGCGCGTACCCGCAATTCTTCGCCGTCCCCGCCGCCGAAATCGAAGCGGCGTACCGCGCCATCAACGCCGAGCTGCGCGACGCGCTCCAATTTTCCGCCGACCGCATCCGCCAATTTCACGAGCGGCAACCCTCGCAATCGTGGCTCGACTGGCGCGACGATGGCGGCGCGCTGGGGCAGATTGTGCGCCCGCTGGAACGGGTGGCGGTCTATGCCCCCGGCGGAACCGCCCCCTACCCCAGCACGCTGATTCACACGGCGGTCACCGCGCGGGTGGCGGGCGTGAAAGAGGTGGTGGTGGCAACCCCCGCCGGAAAAGATGGCGTCATCGCGCCGGTATTGCTGGCGGCGGCAAAAGTCGCCGGGGCGGATGAAGTGATTGCGCTCGGCGGGGCACAGGCGGTCGGCGCGCTGGCATACGGCACAGAATCCATCAAAAAAGTGGATAAAATTGTCGGACCCGGCAACATTTTTGTGGTCACCGCCAAACGGCAGGTGTACGGCGTGGTGGACATCGACGGGCTGCCCGGTCCCACCGAAACGCTGGTCATCGCCGATGCCGACGCCAACCCGGTGCTGGTCGCCGCCGATTTGCTGGCACAGGCGGAACACGATACCCAAAGCGCGGCGATTCTCATCACCCCCAGCAAAAAACTGGCGTTCGCCGTGCAGGTGGAAATTGAAAAACAAGCGCCCGCCCTTTCGCGGCTCAACATCATCACCGAAGCGATGGCGCAGAGCGGCGCGGTCATCTGCGCGGATTTGACCGAAGCGGTGGCGCTGAATAATCTATATGCACCGGAACATCTCTGTCTGCACGTGCAAAACCCGTGGGAATGGGTGGGACAGGTGCAAAACGCTGGCGGTATTTTCGTCGGCGAGCACACCTACGAAGTTTTGGGCGATTACACCGCCGGCCCCACCCACGTTA
>CAZMXX010000264.1:0-5913 GCA_964570315.1 uncultured Anaerolineaceae bacterium
GGTGTATGACCCATCGCCCATCACTCACCACTCAGCACTTTAATCAGCCGCTTCGCTGGTTGATTACTGGGGGGTGCGGTTTCATCGGCACAAGCCTGATTCGGCAATTAGTTGTCGAGGGTGGGCATGCGATCCGCATCATCGACAATCTTTCCGTTGGTACGCGCACGGATCTGTCTCGTGTTTGCGAGTTTGTGGAGACCGATATTTCAACACTCGCTACCCGTTTCTCGCATTCTGCGTCGAAAGTCGAGTTGATCGTCGGTGACATCCTTGATGAAGAATTGGCGCTCAAGGTCACGAAGGATATCGACGTCATCGTTCATCTTGCTGCGAACACGGGCGTTGCTCCTTCAGTCGAGGATCCACGCAAGGATTGTATCACGAATGTCATTGGCACGTTGAATTATCTGGAAGGGGCAAGGCAAAACGGGGTGAAGCGTTTTGTATTCGCTTCTAGTGGTGCGCCGCTGGGCGAGCAAGAGCCTCCGTTGCACGAGGAAATGGCGCCACACCCGGTATCGCCCTATGGGGCCAGTAAGCTGGCGGGTGAAGGGTATTGCTCAGCTTATTATCGGACATTTGGCATCGAAACCGTGGCGCTGCGCTTTGGCAATGTGTATGGCCCTGGATCAGGTCACAAGAACAGTGTGGTGGCTAAATTCATCAAGCAGGCATTGGCAGGCGAGACGCTGGAAATATACGGCGATGGAACACAGACGCGGGATTTCATCTTTATCGACGACCTGGTGCGAGCCATCCGTCTGGCGGCCTCCAAGGAAGGCGTAGGCGGCGAAACCTTCCAGATTGCCACGAACCGCGAAACGACGGTACAGGAGATGCTAGAAGTGCTGCTGCAGGTCATGAAGAGGGCGGGAATCCCTGAACCCAAGGTAATTCATGGCGAAAAGCGCCAGGGCGATGTGATGCGGAATTATTCGGATACCACAAAAGCAAAAATCGGACTTGGTTGGAAGGCGGTGACTGAAATGTCAAATGGTCTTCATGAGACTGTTTCTTGGATGATAAATATCATGGAGTCGAGTGGTCAGGCATCATGAATAAAAAAGCAGAACATTGGGATTCAGTGTTGCGGGATGGTGGGGTAAATGTATCAGCTTGGGAAAAAGAAACGTTTTATCCTTATCTGCTGCATGCTTCACGGTCTGCCGAAGCAAGGGTGTTGGAAATAGGATGTGGTTATGGTCGAATGCTCAAAGCTCTTCGCTCGGATGGCGCCAAAGCAGTTATGTACGGATTAGATGCTTTTCTAGATATACACGATTCAACGTATGACCTTGTAAAGGGGGATGCCAGAGCTGTTCCATACAAAGATAACTCATTTGATGTTGTGTTTTCTTTAGGGGTAGTAGAACATTTCCCTGAAACTGACAGCGCAATTGCAGAGCACTTCAGAGTTTTGAAACCCGGTGGCACCGCCATTATAACTGTTCCTCACAAATCATTTTCCACTCCTTTTCGTTGGGCTATGTATTGGCTTAAGTATAGAGAATATGGGACATTTGAAGAAACGCTAGGCCGAAATCTTACTTCCCAGGAGTTGGCAAATATGATTCAAAGTGGAGGAGGTCGGATTGTTGCCATAAGAACAGCGGGATTCTATCTTCCTGGTTTATCCAGCTTGTCTAATCGACTGGAAAAGTATCTGAATCCATATTCATTTTTTAGCTCCTTTCTTGCTGTAATCGCGGAGAAAGCAAGGTGAGTTCTGTGATTAAGCCAAACTTGATTATCCCAGGCGCTGGGAAAAGCGGAACAAGTTTTTTGGCAGCATGCTTAGGGCTGCATCCAGATATTTTTATGCCAGCTATCAAGGAACCAGCAATATTCAGTACATATATCAGCCCTTACAGCGGAAGGGTGGGGCGCTATGAGGAAGGTTGGGTTGCAGCGCAGAAAAACTTTATTGGTTATAATGGTGAACGTTTTATTTGTGATGCATCAACCGTGTATATGTATGATCCCGAGTCTCCAAAAATTATATCCAAACATGTTCCTGATGTCCGTTTGATATTTGTTCTAAGAAATCCGGTTGATCGCCTGTATTCTAACTATTGGCAAGATATTAAAGCCGGATATTCGCATCCAGTTTTTTCCGAGTTTATTCGAAATGATTGTGTCAGATTTAATGAAATGTTTATGATAGGAGAATATGATAAACATATTGAACGGTGGTTTGATTGCTTTCACAAGGATAATATTCTGTTTATTAAGTATGATGATCTTAAGAATTCTCCCATAGAATCCTTAAGATGTTGTCTCAATTTTTTGGGTTTGAAAACAGACGGAGACTTGATAATTCGAAGCCGTATCAATGCAGCAGCTCTACCTAGGAGTCGGTGGATAGCTCGTGTATTACGATGGGATGCTGGAATTCAATGGGTTAAAAGGTATATCCCTGCGAAATTTGTGCCGACTGCATCAAGAGTTCTTTCAAAGGTTAGGCGATTCAATGAAAAACATATAAAATACCAAGAAATGAACAGGCAAGATCGCGTTTTTTTACTGGAAAAGTACATGCTATCAATTGGAAGAACTGCTGAATTAACTGGATTGAACATTGACAAGTGGAAAATCTAAACCTTCGCAATATTCGATATTTAGGGCTTTATCAACGGTATCAATAGGGGAGATGATTGCTAGAGGAACTGTTTTTATTTCCACAATTCTTTCGGCCAGGGTGCTGGGTTCAGAAACATTTGGTCACTATGTATTTTATTGGAGCCTTATAGAGGGAATATGGTTTGTGTCCCAATTTGATACAGAAACTTATGGTATGCGATTGATTGCTACTGGCAATCAAGATGTTTTGAGTTGTTACCAGAGAATTGCTTCATTCCGCATGGTAAATGCTCTGATGCTCACCTTATTGTGTTGGGGGATTGCAAGCATTTTCGCAGTAAATGATTTTATCTTCTTCTTTTTGCTATCACTCTATCTTCCTGTCTATGCGATTTATCCCTTATGGGTTGCTCGAGGGCTTGAGAATCTGCCTGTAATTTTTTTCGGACAGGTTGCTTGGGGAGCGGGATATCTCTTGTGCGTAATAATTGCATTCCTTTTTTCATTTCAGCTCCTGGTGTTTATTGCGCCGCTTGCAGGTGCCGCGTGTGCCGTTTCAGTGGCATTCTATGTATGGAACATCTCTTCCTCAGATCCATTGGTATTTCGGCTAAGCCTAAAAGATTATACATTATGGTTCCGTCGTGCTGGTTTCTTTTTTATCGCTGGCATTCTTGCCATCGTGAATACAAATTTTCCGATATGGGCAGGTCGTTTTCTGGGTGGAAATACGTTAGATTCCTTTGCGCCTGCATACCGATATCTTGTAATGCTGAGTGGTTTTGTCGGCATTCTTTCACTGATCCTGATCCCTAGAATTACTTCTTATTTAAATCAGGATAAAGATAAGGCTCTGCGCTTGGCATGGGGGATGGGGTCTGTATCGTTGTCGATCACAGTGGCCGTATCATTTGTTATTTGGAAGTATGGTGAGCGTGGAATGGTTTATATATTGGGAGATGATTTTGTAGGGGCATCCGCTCTTTTCTCCATGTTGTCGCCTATGATTGTTTTATTTGCATTGCAATTTATTTTCGGTTCATTTGTCACATCATTTGGCGCTCAGAAATTGTATGCTTTCAGTTTGACTGTTGCGATTTTTGGGCAATGTGTTTTTATTGCCGTAGGTTGGGCAATGAAATTGGAGCCTTCGCTTGTTCTTGGTTGGGCATCCATGGCAGGCATGTCAATGCTCGTGTTGGCGCTTGCTTTTTCAGCTTATATACTCTGGGTTCGTTCCAGCAGTGCTGCCTAATGATTGGTCGTTTTTTTGTTTGTGCAGCATTTTTGAGTTTGGTGACCTTGCCAGTGTTCCGGATTGCTGGTATACCATTACCATTGTTTCTGGTTGGTATTGCGGGATTACTGCTCTTAGTTGAATTGAATTGGAATGGAGTTCATTTGAGAAAGATATCCGTGGCTCCAATCCTGTGTGTTGTCTTGTTCGCATTAGCATTTTCAATTAGTGCGTTTATACACAATAATGGCTACCGGATGGCCTTTGAGTTATGGGCCTATGTAATCTGTTTTGTGGTGATTTTAATTTATTTGGTTGATCGAAATAATGGGTTTATTGCGCTTAGGCTATTAGGATGGGTGAGCTTGATTGTTTCGCTTGTCGGTATGTACAACTTTGTGTGGAAGGCAGAATTCTGGTGGGTTCAGGCAGCAAGAGAAGGATTGGGTACAAGAAATTCCGATGCGTTCATGATGTGGGCAGGCTTACCATATTGGCTTAGTCAATTGGGGCATCAAAAAGGATGGAAAAAAATACTCTGCTTTATGGTGATTGGCTGGCTGCTAGTTTCCATATCATTGACTGCTTCGCGCGGGGCATCTTTGATTACACTGGCGATTTTGCTGTTTTTTCTTTTCGTCTATTTCGGTGTCTGGAAAACAATATTCGTGTCAATCTTGGTTTCGACGCCAATAGCACTCTGTGTTAACTGGAGAGACCTTGAAGATAACATACTTCTCGTTCACCGACTGCAAAAGAATGTGGTAGAAGATGAACGATTTTATCTGGCCAAGAGTGCATGGGAGATTGTCTCAGATCACCCCTTATTAGGGTCAGGATATGATTCTTCGCACATTCATGTCGCGCTAAACAAGGTACATGATCAACACTTTCATAATGCTTTTTTACAGCTTTGGGCAGAGAGTGGCATATTGCTTCCAAGTTTGCTATTATTGATAGTAATTATGCCACTCATCTTTTCATGGATGATGCATGGGAGCTACGGCAACAAAGAAACGAGGGTGGCAGGCACAATCCTTGCAGTGGGGCTGCTGTTGGAGATGCTTATTTCTGTATTTTATAATTGGATTTTTTTCTGGTTTGTCTTGTCAGTTGCTGTTGCATTGCTCTTACCCGCGCATCGGTCATTAGGCGCAGTATCGTAGATTTTAGGAGATAGTTAGTGTTTGTTTGCTTAACTGGTGATGTGCATCATCGTGGCATGCGAACCCGGGAAGATTCTCTTATTCGGCCACAATCAGAAGTTGATCTAGCAATAGAGTATGCTTCGATTGCGGCCGAACATGGAGTCAATGTCACATTCTATGTTACGGGAAAGTGTGCTGAAGAACATCCAGTGGAATTAAGGAGACTATCAGAATTTGACAATGTTGAAATTGGTGGGCATGGATATAGAGCCTTTTCACCATTGATTCTACATAGGCTATTAAAACTTTTTTATGGTTCTTATTGGGGGCCAGATTTTTATCAAAAATACGATGTAAAAAGGTGCAAAGAGGTTTTGGAATGCCTAGTAGGGCGAGAGGTGGTTTCATGGAGGAGCCATGCCTTTGCATATAACGGCTCAACAGTAAAGATTTTGAAGGAGTGTGGACTGTCAACATGGTCTGATATTCGAGACGAATCTGCAACCCTTCCTTGGAATGAGGATGGGCTTACAGTCCTCCCAGTCAATACTCCTTTGGATCATTCAATGATTCGACATGGAGTTATTGAAAGCGCGCCCATGACTATGAGTGAATGGTATGAGGCGGTAGTGAAAATATTGGATGATCAGGCCGTTCGTCTCGTAACGATCTTAGCGCATCCTTCTTGCATGCATATAGCTGATAATTTTGATTTTTTTGGAAAACTATGCGAGCGGATTAAAGAAAGTGAACGTAAATCACTGTTTGCACGTGATATGGCATCGTATATGGTCAAGCCTTTAATATGCCGTTGAAAAAGTGAACATTGTGAGTATTGGAGGAGATTCTGCACGTGGTTGGAGGAAGCCCCGCGGGGATGGCGACAAGGATCCTCCATCCGCGCCAGATGCAGCATGAGTTATGTGGCGTTCAGTTACTCAGGAG
>CAZMXX010000265.1:0-5900 GCA_964570315.1 uncultured Anaerolineaceae bacterium
GCATTGGGCTGAACGTGCGCGCCGGCGCGGGCTTGGGCAATCCCATTCTGGAGGAACTTCGGCAGGGCGACCCCGTCACGGTGATGGCGCTGGACGATGCTTCCGGCTGGGCAAAGGTTCGCACTGCGGCGGGGACAATCGGCTGGGCGAATCCCAAATATTTAAATTTAGCCGATGACCTTTCGACGCTGCATGGTATTTCCGTATCCCCCACCGCCATACCCCCGGTAGTCTCCGGGGAAATGACAGGAACGGCGACCGCCGTTGTAACCAGCTACGGGTTAAACGTGCGCAACGGCGCGGGCGACGTCATTCTGGAAGAGATTCACAAAGGGGATACCGTGGAGATTCTGGGCAAGAGTGAGACCACCGGCTGGGTGAACGTCCGCACTGCGGCGGGCACCGTCGGCTGGGTGAACCCCGAATTTCTGGACATCTCCGGCGACATCCCCGCCACCAACGGCGAACAATCCGCCGCCCCGACGGCACACACCGGCGGGCGATTGCTGATTCAATTGCAGCGCGGCGGCGACATCGTGCTGCTCAATCGGGACGGCACGAATTTGCGCACCCTCACCACCGGCATCGACCCCGCCCTGTCCCCCGACGGCGAGCGGGTGGCATTTTCGCGCTGGCAGGGGGCGGAAGGCACGCTGTGGGTCATCAACACCGACGGCACGAACGAGCGCCCCGTGCGCGGCGAAATTCGGCTGGTGAAAAATCCGAGCTGGTCGCCCAACAGCGCACAAATTGCGGTCAACTTTCAGCAGGGGGGTACATCCGCACCGACACAGCAGTGCGCCAGTCTGGCATTCGGCACACCCAATATCAACTATTGGCAGGCGTATGACATCACGCAGGAAATCCGCATCATCGGCGGGCAGCCCGTTCCCTTCCTCTGCTGGTGGATGCCCGCCGATACCCGCTGGAAACTGCGCATCATCAACGTCGCGGATGGTTCCTTCGAAGATAAACCCGCCGGAGAATATGCCGCCAGCCCGGTGTGGGACCCCGCCAACCCGTCGCGGGTGGTCAGCCGCACCGAAAGCGGATTGGTGCAGACAAATGTGGACGACGGCACGGCTTCTCCGCTGACGAATGACGTTTCCGACCACGCCCCCGTTTTTTCGCCGGACGGGCGGTTCATCGCCGTGACCTACCGGCAGGACACACACTGGGACATCCACCGCCTGAACAGCGACGGTTCCGGGCGGGTGCGACTCACCGAAACGCCCCTCTGGGTCACCGCCGTGGACGGCAAGCCGGTGTGGAACAATGCCGCGCCGGTCTTTTCGCCCGACGGGACGGAAATCGCCTTTCTCACCGACCGCACCGGGCGTTGGGAGGTGTGGGTGATGGGCGCAGACGGTTCCAACCAGCGCCCGATGTTTTCGGACGCGGTGAATGACCAACTGCCCATCGAATTTTCCGGCGGCGATGAACGCCCGCTCGGCTGGGGAAAATAGGCAACCCGTATCACAAATCAGGAGGAAGCGAATGAACCAATCTTCAACAACCAATCACCCACAACTCAACTGGGGCATCATCTCCACCGCCCACATCAACCGCCGAGTGATGCCCGCACTGCGCGCCGCCACGCGCTCGAATCTGCTGGCAGTGGCGAGCCGCGACGCGACAAAGGCGCAGGCATACGCCGCCGAATGGGACATTCCGCAGGCGTTCGGCAGTTATGAGGCATTGCTCGCCGCGCCGGAAATTGATGCGGTGTACATCTCGCTGCCGCACAGCCTGCACGCCGAATGGACGGTGAAAGCCGCCGAAGCGGGCAAACACATCCTGTGCGAAAAACCGTTCGCCATGACCACCGCCGAAGTTGACCGGATGGTCGCCGCCGCGCGCGCCAACAACGTGGCGCTGATGGAAGCATTCATGTATCGCACCACCCCGTTGATGGCAAAACTGCAATCGCTCATCGCCGAAGGGCTGATTGGGCGGGTGAAACTCGTGCGCGCCAAATTTTCGTTCACGCTGGAGGATGAAAGCAATATCCGGTTGAAAAAAGCGTTGGGCGGCGGCAGTCTGTGGGATGTCGGCTGTTATCCCGTCAGTTTCTGCCAGGCGATTGCCGGGTCTGCCCCCACCGAAGTGATGGCGTGGCAGCAAGTCAATCAAAACGGGGTGGAAGTGGTGTTGACGGGACAGATGCGCTATCCCGATGGGATGCTGGCGCAAATTGACAGCGGGTTCGCCCTGCCGTTCCGGCTCGGCGCGGAAGTGGTGGGCGAAAAAGGCGTGCTGTACGTGCCCGTGCCGTGGTTCCCCGGGCTGGACGGGCGCGAGAGCGTCATCATCCACATTGCGCCGGACGACACCGAAACGCGCATCGAAGTGGCGCCGAAAGACCCGTACCTGTGCGAAGTGGAAGCGATGGAAGCCGCCATTTTCGACGGCGCACCGCTGCCGGTCACATTGGAAGAGAGTCGTCGGCACGTGCAGACGATTGTCGCGCTGTATGAATCGGCGGATATGGGCAAAGTTGTACAATTAGCGTGATGCGTGATGCGTGATGCGTGATGCGTGATGCGTGATGCGTGATGCGTGAAAGGCTGGACTGCGACAGGTATTTGTCAAATCACGTTTCACGTTTCACGCAACAAAAAACAAAGGACGAATGACAAATGACAAACAATCAACAACTGACTGAAAAACTCGGATTCATCGGTTTGGGAATTATGGGGATGGGCATGGCGCGCAACCTGCTGAAAGCGGGCTTCGATGTGACCGTGTGGAACCGCACCGCCGCGAAGATGGACACGCTCGCCGCGGAAGGGGCAGCCACCGCCGCCACCCCCGCCGAACTTGCCGCCCGGTGCGACGTGATTTTCGTCTGCGTCAGCGATACGCCCGATGTGGAAGCGGTGGTGCTGGGTGAAAACGGCGTCATTCACGGCGCAAAATCGGGCTCGCTGGTGGTTGACCACAGCACCATCAGCCCGGTTGTCACCCGCGAAATCGCGGCGAAACTGAACGCCAACGGCGTGCAAATGCTCGACGCGCCCATCAGCGGCGGCAGCGAAGGCGCGACAAAAGGGACGCTCTCCATCATGATTGGCGGCGACGCGGCGCAGGTGGAACGCGCCATACCGTATCTGCGGGCGATGGGCAAAACCATCACCCACGTCGGCGGGCAGGGCGACGGGCAGATGGTCAAATTGGTGAACCAAGTGCTGGTGGTCGGCAACGCGCTGGCAATGAGCGAAGCGCTGGTGTTCGCGCAGGCGGGCGGGCTTGATTTGGAAAAAACCTTCAATGCGGTGGCGAATGGGGCGGCGGGGAGTTGGATGTTCAGCAACCGCGCGCCGCAAATCCTCAACCGCGATTGGCGTCCCGGCTTCACCATTGATTTGCAGCAAAAAGACCTGCGGCTGGTGAAAGAAGCTGCCGACGACCTCGCCGTGCCGATTTTCGCCACCAACATCGTCTTCGACATGTACCGCACCCTGCAAAAAGCGGGACTCGGCAGCGATGGCAACCATGCGCTCATCAAAGCGCTGGAACGGCTGGCGAATGTGACGGTGGGCAGGTGATGCACGAGAGCGAAAACACCGGGCAGCCACAAGGGCTGCCCCTACGCCATATTTTTACAGAGAACTTGTTGAAACTTTTTGTTTGGACGAGTTTTAGCCACGAATTTTCACGGATTTCACAAATTTTAGGCTGAAATTCGTGAAAATTCGTGTTAATCCGTGGCTGAAAACAACACAACGCAAAAGTTTCATTTACCTCTGAACCTAATGGATTGCTGATGACCGGCTGCCGGTTGCCACACTGCTACTTTGCAACCTTGAATCTGAAATTCTGAACTTTGAACTGACGACCGAAAACCGCGCGCTATTCGTCATTCGTACATTCACTTTGACTCTCCCCCACAAATTGTTACAATCACGATTATAAAAATGAGGACGTGTGACCGATGACCGACGATTTCATCTATCTGGATCACGCCGCCAGCACCCCGGTTGACCCCGCTGTGCTGGATGCGATGATGCCCTTTTTCAGCGAAACATACGGCAACCCCGGCGGACTGCATGCGCAGGGGCGCGCCGCCAAACAGGCGATTGTCGCCGCGCGACGCACCATCGCCGGGATTTTCCACTGCCACCCCACCGAAATCATTTTCACCGGCGGCGGCTCGGAATCGGACAATATGGCGATCCGCGGTGTGGCGTGGGCGCAAAAATTGGCGGGCAAAGGCAGCCACATCATCACCAGCCCCATCGAACACCCCGCCGTGAGCAAAACGGTTGACCAACTGTGCGCCGTCCACGGCTTCGAGCAGACCGTCGTCCCCGTGGATGAATTCGGGCGCGTCAACCCCGCCGATGTCCGCGCGGCAATCCGCCCCGACACGGTACTCATCACCATTATGGCGGCGAACAACGAAGTGGGCACGCTGCAACCCATCGCCGAAATCGGCGCCATTGCCCGCGAACGCGGCATTCCCTTCCATTCCGATTCGGTGCAGGCGGTGGGAACGCTCGATTTGGATACCCGTACCCTGCCGGTGGACATGCTGGCACTATCCGCCCATAAATTTTACGGACCGAAAGGGGTGGGCGTGCTATTTCTGCGGAAGGGGACGCCCTTTGTGCCGCACAGCACCGGCGGCGGGCACGAAGAGGGTCGCCGCCCCGGCACGGAAAATGTGCCGTATATCGTCGGCACGGCGAAGGCGCTGGAACTGGCGGTGGCAGACCGTGCCGCATCGGTGGCGCGGATGACGCAACTGCGCGACAGGTTGATTGACGGTGTGCTGTCGAGCGTGCCGGGCGCACATCTGACCGGACACCCCGCCGAGCGTCTGCCGCACAATGCCAGTTTTGTGTTTGAAAATTGCGACGCCTCCGCCCTGCTGATGCACCTCGATATGCAGGGCATCGGCGCGGCGAGCGGCAGCGCGTGCGCCACCGGCAACCCGGAACCGAGCAAAGTGCTCACCGCGATGGGTACGCCGCGCGAGCTGGCGCTGGGCGCACTGCGGCTGACGCTGGGCAAACATACCACTGCCGCTCAAATTGAGCGCGTGCTGAAGGTGTTGCCGCAGGTGGTCGAATCGGTGCGGAAAGTGTATGTGTCTCAACTTTAAAATTTCACCCTCTCCCGTCGCCTCCGGCGACGGGAGAGGGTGTTGGCTCTTGAGGATTCTATGACTGAAAACAAACCCCGCGTGGTGGTGGCGATGAGCGGCGGCGTGGATAGCTCGGTGGCGGCGGCGCTGCTGGTGAAACAGGGTTACGACGTGGTCGGGATGATGCTCCGCCTGTGGTCGGAAGAGGGGGGCGCGGAAAACCGTTGCTGCACCCTCGATGCGATTGACGACGCCCGCGCCATCGCCGGAATGCTCGGCATTCCGTTTTACGTGCGCGATTATAAAGATGTCTTCAAAAAAACCATCGTCACCCCCTTCATTGATGCCTACGCCGGCGGAGAAACACCGAATCCATGCCTCATCTGCAACCGGGTCATCCGCTTTGACATGCTGCTGCGCGAAGCGCTGGCGCTCGGCGCGGAATATCTGGTGACGGGGCATTATGCCCGCGTGCGCCGGAATGAATCGGGTGTATGGGAACTTTGGCGCGGCATTGACCCCACCAAAGACCAAAGTTATGTGCTGCACAGCCTGAATCAGCAGAGTTTGCCGCACGTCTTTTTCCCGTTGGGCGATTACACCAAAGAACAAGTGCGAAAAATGGCGGAAGATTTCAACCTGCCGGTGTTCAACAAACCCGACAGTCAGGATTTGTGCTTTCTGGGCGAAGGCGGGTATCGCGGATTTTTGCGCCGCCACGCCCCCGAAACCCTCACCCCCGGCGACATTGTGGACACGCGCGGCGAAGTGCTCGGCACACACAGCGGCTTGCCCAACTACACCATCCGAC
>CAZMXX010000266.1:0-5864 GCA_964570315.1 uncultured Anaerolineaceae bacterium
AATAACCAACCGCCAATCAGCCAACCGCCAATCTATCCTTTATAGCACAGCACCGGGCGGCGCGCGGCTTGGACTTCATCCAGCCGTCCCAGTTCCGTGGTATGCGGGGCGGAATGAAGCACCTCCGGATTGGTGTGCGCTTCCTCCGCAATTTTCAGCAAGGTGTCAATATAAGCGTCGAGGGTGTCTTTCGATTCGGTTTCCGTCGGCTCAATCATCAACGCTTCATGGACGATGAGCGGGAAATAAACCGTCGGCGGGTGATAGCCGAAGTCAATCAGCCGTTTGGCGATGTCCATGGTGTGAATCCCCTCGGCGATGTTGCCCTGTGCCACAAATTCATGCATGCAAATGCGATTGTACGGCACGGGATAGGCGTCCTGCACTTTCACGCGGATATAGTTGGCGTTCAGCACCGCATTTTCGGTGACCGCACGCAACCCTTCCGCACCGAGCATCCGAATGTAGGTGTACGCTCGCACCAGCACGCCAAAATTGCCGTAGAAGGATTTCACCGGACCGATGGACTGTTCCGGGGTGGACAGGGTGTATGCGTCGCCGTCTTTGACGACGATGGGACCCGGCAAAAAGGATGCCAGCTCCTCCGTCACGCCGATGGGACCCGAACCGGGACCGCCGCCGCCGTGCGGGGTGGAAAACGTTTTGTGCAGGTTGAAGTGCATCACGTCGAAACCCAAATCGCCGGGGCGAACAATCCCCATCAGCGCATTGAGGTTCGCGCCGTCGCCGTAGACCAGCCCGCCGCAATCATGGATGGTCTGCACCACTTCTTCCATCCCCTCTTCAAACAGACCGAGCGTGTTGGGGTTGGTAATCATCAAACCGACCACCGTATCATCACACGCGGCTTTCAGCGCGTCCAAATCAATGTTGCCGCGGTCGTCGCTGGGGATTTCCTGCACGGTGAAACCGCACATCGCCGACGACGCGGGGTTGGTTCCATGCGCGGAATCGGGGATGAGCATTTTGGTGCGTTTGGTGTCCCCGCGCGAAAGATGGTACGCCCGCATCACCAGCACCCCGGCGAACTCGCCGTGCGCCCCGGCAGCCGGTTGCAAACTCACGCCCGGCAGCCCGGAAATCTCGCCGAGCATTTCCTGCAATTCAAACATCAACTGCAAATTCCCCTGCACCGTTCCCAGCGGTTGCAGCGGGTGGGTGGCGGTGAATTTCGGCTTAGCGGCAACCGCTTCGTTCACTTTGGGATTGTATTTCATGGTACAGGAACCGAGCGGGTAAAAGACGCTGTCCACGGAATAGTTTTTCTGGCTGAGGCGAACATAGTGCCGCGCCACATCCAACTCGCTCAATTCGGGCAACGGCGGGGCATCCGCGCGGAGAAATTCGGTGGGCAGGGGCGCTTCCGGCACATCCAAATCGGGCAGGTCAATTGCCACCCGACCCGGTTTTGAAATTTCAAACAATAATGGTTCGTACATTATGCCACCTCCTTCAGCGCCGACACAAACGCATCAATCTGCGCCCGCGAATTCATTTCCGTCACCGCGATGAGCAGTTGATGGGTGCGCTCCGGGCATCGCCGCGACAAATCAAAGCCGCCGATGATGTTGTGCGCCAACAAGGCGGCATTAATCTCGGCTGCTGGTTTGGGGCATTGCACCACAAATTCTTTGAAGAAGGGTTTGGTGGTGAGCAACGTGTATCCGGGTAATTTATCAATTTCCGCCGCCGTGTAATGGGCTTTATGATAGGTCAATTCCGCCACGCGGCGCATCCCGTTTTTGCCCATCGCGGCAAGGTACACCGCCGCCGCCAGCGCATTCAGCCCCTGATTTGAGCAAATATTGCTGGTCGCTTTTTCGCGCCGGATGTGCTGTTCGCGGGTGGAAAGGGTCAGTACAAAACCGCGTTTGCCGTTTTTGTCAACGGTCTGCCCCACCACACGCCCCGGCATTTTGCGCACCAGTTTGTTGGTGGTGGCAAAGATGCCGAGATACGGTCCCCCGTAATTGAGCGCATTCCCCAGCGCATGCCCTTCGGCGGTGACGATGTCCGCGCCGTATTCGCCCGGCGGGGTGAACAGCCCGCAGGCGTGCGGGTCGGTATGGACGACCAACAGCGCACCGGCGGCGTGAACGGCATCCGCCAGCCCGCGCAGGTCTTCCAACTCGCCGAAGAAGTTGGGCGATTGCACCACGAGGCACGCGGTATTCGCGTCGAGCATCGCGGTCAGCGCGGTTAAATCGGTATCGGGATTTTCGTCGCCCGTAATTTCAATATCCATCCCCTGCGTGTACGTGCGCATCACTTTGCGGTATGTCGGTTTGACGCTGGGCAAAATCAACACCTTTTTTCGTTTGCCCCGGCTCACATTCACCGCCATAACGGCGGCTTCCGCCAGTGCCGTCGCGCCATCATAATGGCTGGCATTCACCACATCCATCGCCAGCAATGCCGATACCATCGACTGGTATTCAAAGATTGCCTGCAATGTTCCCTGACTCACTTCAGGCTGATAGGGGGTGTATGCCGTGTAAAATTCACTGCGCCCGACCATCTGGGCGACAATGCTGGGCTGGAAATGGTTGTATGCGCCCGCGCCCACAAATGCGCTGTAATGGAAAGTGTCGGCGTTTTTGTCGCTGATGGCGGTCAGTTCCGACATAATTTCCAGTTCAGACATTGGTTTGGGCAAGTTCAGTTCCGGGAAGCGAACCCTTTCCGGCACAGCCTCAAACAGGTCGGCAATGGACTCGACGCCGATGGCAGCGAGCATCTCCGTCTGTTCTTCCGGTGTGTTTGGAATAAATTTCATGCGCTGGCTCCAATCCGCTATGCGTTTGCGGCGGCGTATGCGTCGGGGGTCATCAATTCGTCCCATTCGGCGGGATTGCTGGGCGCAACTTTGATGAGCCAGCCTTCCCCGAAGGCGTCGCTGTTGATGATTTCCGGGCTGTCTTCCAAGGCTTCATTCACGGCAACCACTTCACCGGATACCGGCGCGTACAGGTCGCTGGCAGCTTTCACAGACTCCACCACGCCGAACACTTCGCCTTTGGTCACCGTATCGCCCACGGCGGGCAGTTCCACAAAGACCACATCGCTCAATGCATCCTGCGCGTGGTCGGAAATCCCAATCACAAAAACGTCCCCTTCTTTGCGTGCCCACTCGTGAGATTCCATAAATTTTGCATTTTGGTCAACGTTCATTTTGCACCTCTCCTTTGCTGTTTATTTTTCATTATTCGCGTTTCATTTATTTGTACGCCGGGCGATAAAACGGACGCCGAATGATGACCGCTTCTTTCATTTTTCCGCGGATGACAATTTGGATGGGCGTGCCGGATTTGGCGTATTGCGCCGGGACATAGGCATGTCCGGCAAACTTTTCGACGGTGGGCGCAAAAATGCCGGTCACCACTTCGCCCACGATGTTGCCGTCAATGGCAACGGGGTAATGTTCGCGCGGGACGGCTTTGTCCACCATTTCAAACCCGACCAGCAATTTTTCCACCCCTTCCAGCTTTTGTTTGAGCAGCACATCCCGCCCGATGAAAGGTTTGTTGAGTTTCACCACCCAGCCCAATCGCGCTTCAATGGGGGTGACGTTGGCGGAAATTTCGTGCCCGTACAACGGGAAACTCGGCTCAAAACGCAGACTGTCGCGCGCCGCCAACCCGATGGGGTGCAATCCCAACGGTTCCCCGACCTTCAGCAGGGTTTCCCACATTTCCACCGCGCGCTCGGCATCGAAAAAGAGTTCCACGCCGTCTTCGCCGGTGTACCCCGTGCGACTGATGAGCGCCGGAATGCCTGCCACCTCCCCTTCAGCAATGGTGAAGCGAGGGACGCTCGCCAGCGAAATTTCGGTCACTTTTTGCAGAATTTCCATCGCTTTGGGACCCTGCAGGGCGATCATATAGGTTTCATCGGAAACGTCGGTCACGGTGACATCGAAACCGGCGGTGTGCGCCTGCATCCACGCCAAATCTTTCTCCCGATTCGAGGCGTTCAACGCCACAAACCAGCGGTTGGGCAAACGATAGAGGTAAATATCATCCACGAGTGTGCCATCGTCATAGCACAGCAGCGCGTAATGCGCATCGTTCACCGCCATCAAAGTGGTATCCCAGGTGGTCATATAGTTCAGATAGGCTTCCGCATCGGGACCGCTGACCGAAAATTGCGCCATGTGGTCAATATCAAACAGTCCGGCGGCAGTGCGGGTGATGCGGTGTTCTTCTTTGGGTCCGGTGGGATATTGCACGGGCATTTCCCAACCGGCGAAGGGAACCATCCGCCCGCCGTGCGCCACGTGCCAATCATATAAATTTGTTCGTTTGAGGGGTTTATCAGCCATACATCTCTCCTTTGAGCCACAAAGCGGTTTTAAACAACAAAAAACGAGCGCCCCGATAGAACGCCCGTTAGCTCTGTCCTGTACCTGAGAGATTCACCTCACCCGGAGGGTGAAAGTTGCCCCGTCGGTGTCTGCCATCCAAAGACGCAGAACTCTCCAGAGATGCCGTAATTTGACGATACTTTTGCCTGAGAGTGTCATTTTCAGTCTACGGGAAAGACTGAAAATTTGCCCCTTCGGCGCTCCACACAGAGTCTCTCTCGCCAAACATAATCAGCCGGTATTTTGTGAGCAAAGTGTAGCACAGGGTAGGATGGTTGTCAATTTGTGGCGTTCCATCAAACAAAAAGAGCAGTGATGCCCGCGCACCACTGCTCTTTGCGATTACATAAAACTCCCCGCGTTGGGGTCGTTCTGCAAAATTGATTCAATCCGCTCCTGCACGTCGGGGGTGAGCTTCGGCACAATGTCAAGCGCCTTCATATTTTCGTGCACCTGCTCCGGGCGGCTCGCGCCGGTGATGACGCTGGAAACCTGCGGGATGCGGAGCAGCCACGCCAGCGCCAATTGCGCCATCGAGCATCCCAAATCGTTGGCAACATCGGTGAGCCGGCGGACTTTTTCAATCTTCTCGTTGGTCAGGTATTTTTGAAGCCACGTTTCACTGTTCAAGCGGCTATCGGCGGGGATGCCATCGTTATATTTGCCCGTCAAAATCCCGGAGGCGAGCGGACTCCAGACCACCAACCCGTACCCCAAATCGTCCACGTTGGGAACCAGTTCGTTTTCCACCCGATGGCGGTGGAACATATTGTACTGCGGTTGTTCAACCTGCGGCGGATACAGCCCGCAACGCTCTGCGATGCGGTAGGCGTTGGTGATTTGCGAGGCGCGCCATTCCGACACCCCCCAATAGAGCACCTTCCCCTGCTGAACCAAATCGCTCATCGCGCGGACGGTTTCATCCAGCGGGGCATCATAATCGTACCGGTGGCAGAAATACATGTCCAGATAATCGGTTCCCAGCCGGTTGAGCGTTTTGTGCACCGATTCCATGATATGTTTGCGCGAAAGTCCCCGGTCGTTGGGGTCATCGCTCATCGGGAAATAGACTTTGCTGGAAATGACCAGCTTCGAGCGGTCTAAATCTTTGATGATGGCGCCCATCACCTTTTCCGCTTCCGATTTGCCGTAAATATCGGCGTTGTCAAAATAGTTCACGCCATAATCGAGCGCGGCTTCCACGCACGCACGCGCCACATCCAACCCCACCTGATTGCCATAGGTCACCCAAAAGCCCAGCGAAAGCTCACTCACCTTCAACCCGGCTCTACCCAATCGACGATATTCCATAATGTAAAACTCCTCTGTTTTCATCCATCAAGTTTTTATAATTTGTGTCCAGATAGTATAAACATTTTTGGGCAGAATTAAAAATCATTTCCATCGAAATGGATGTTAACGCCCCCTTTAGCCTAAATTTCGCACATTAAGAATCGAATAGACAACCGGAAAGAAGGCT
>CAZMXX010000267.1:0-5830 GCA_964570315.1 uncultured Anaerolineaceae bacterium
CTGTATTTTTGTGTGAACGCCATTTCGCGCGGCGAAACCGACAATCCGGTGCAATTTTTAGCCGTTTTTGATGATCCGGTATCTAATTGCACAAAACTTAGGATAACAGTCATGCATCTCATCATCCAAATTCCCTGTTATAACGAAGCCGAGACGCTTCCACAGACGATTGCCGCTCTGCCGACCCATGTCCCCGGTGTTGACCGCATCGAAACCCTCATCATCGACGATGGCAGCGCAGATGACACGGTTGCTGTGGCGCGGAGACTTGGCGTAACTCACATTGTCCGCCACCCCCATAACCGGGGGTTGGCGGCGGTGTTTCAGAGTGGCATTAACGCCTGCCTGAAACTCGGCGCCGACATCATCGTCAATACCGATGGCGACAACCAATACCCCGGCGACCAAATCCCGCAATTGATTGCCCCCATACTGGCGGGCAATGCTGATATGGTCATTGGCGACCGCCAAACGCACACGATTGAACATTTCTCCCCAATGAAACGCTTTTTGCAACAGTGGGGCAGTTGGGTGGTGCGCGTGGCATCGGGCACGGAAGTCCCCGATGCGACCAGCGGTTTTCGCGCCCTCAGCCGCGATGCCGCGATGCGGCTCTCGATTTTCACCAAATACACTTACACGCTGGAGACTATCATTCAAGCCGGGAAAAAAGGGCTGATTATTGCCAGCGTCCCCATCCGCGTCAATCCGCCCCTGCGAGAATCCCGCCTCATCAAAAGCAATTGGGCGTACATCAAACGAAACGCCGCCACAATTTTACGACTATACACCTTCTATGAACCGCTGAAAACCTTCTCTTATGTGAGTCTGCCCTTTTTTCTGGCGGGTTTGGTGCTGTTGGGGCGTTTCTTCTATTTTTATCTGAACGGCGATTTGGGGACGGTGGGGCGTTTTGTCCAGTCGGTGGTGATTGGCGGCACATCACTTACCCTCGGCTTCCTAATTTTCGTGCTGGGGGTGATTGCCGATTTGATTGCCGCCAACCGCCAAATGGCGGAAGAAACGCTGTATCGTATCAAACGACTGGAATTGAATAACCCTGAGGCAGATATTCCCAATTTGATGCGGCATGACGATGATTGACCCGCGCTCGCGTGTGTAATTTCATCATCCCTGTGATATAATTTATGATACAAAATAGTCACGGGAAGATGAAAAACCGGATGCCAATCCCACTTGAACCATCAAAAATAGATTTGACCGGAACGACTATCGGTCGCTACCATTTGGAGGCGCTGATTTCCGGCGGGCTGTGGACGGCGACCTACCGCGCGACGGCGGCGGGAGACTCGCGTCCGGTGGCGGTGCAGATTGTTTTCGCCGGCTTCGCCCCCGATGCAACCTTTGCGAGCCGCTTTGCCCGCCTCAGCCGGGCATTGTTGGCATTGCGCCATCCCCGAATTGTGACGGTGCGGGATGCCGGCACGTGCGCCTACGGCTACTTTTTTGTAACCGACCTCCCTGCCGGGGAAACGATTGCCGCGCGGATGGGGCAGGGGCGGCTCTCCCCGCCGGAGATCCAATCCATCATAGATGACCTTGCCGCCGCGCTGGATGCCTTGCAGGCCGCGCAGGTTGAGTGGGTCCGGCTCACG
The DNA here is from genome assembly GCA_964570315.1 of uncultured Anaerolineaceae bacterium. Taxonomy (GTDB): domain Bacteria; phylum Chloroflexota; class Anaerolineae; order 4572-78; family 4572-78; genus JANTHQ01. The sequence goes on from CAZMXX010000267.1 coordinate 1,617, forward strand.
CCCAATGATATTGTGCTCACCCCGGATGGCGGGGCGATGATTGCCAATTTGGGTGTGATGCTGTTCGCGGCGGAAACGCCCGCTTTGCGGCTGGCGTATGCCGCCGAGATGCCATATTATATCGCGCCCGAATGGTTGACCGGCGAGCCGCCGTCCCGCGCCGCAGATATTTACGGCTTGGGCGTGCTGCTGTTCGAAATGATTGCGGGCACGCCGCCGTATGTGGACGCTTCGCCGTTGGGGGTGTGGCAGAAACACCTTTCCGCGCCCGTGCCGAACATTCAGGATTTTGCGCCTGATGTGCCCGACACGGTGAAATCGTTGCTGGCGCAAATGCTGGCGAAATCCCCCGCCGAACGCCCGCTTGACGCGGGGATGGTGGCGCAAACGCTGCGGCAGGTGTGGCAGACGGACGGCGATGCGCCCGCGAATGCCGCGCCGCTGAACACGGGAACGGTCATCTTGCCCCCCGCCTTTTCCGCGTCCCCGAAAGACCCCCGTCCGCGCCGCAATCTTCGGTGGATGATTATTCCGGTGCTGGTGGCGCTGGTGGCAATTGGCGCGGCGACTGGGCTGAGATTGCGTCTCGCCGGGGGCGTGGCTCAAATAACGGCATTGCCCACCGCCACCGCAACGCCCACCGCGACCCCTCAACCCACGGAACGCCCGTCCACCGCCACCGCCGCGATTGCGGTTGCGCCGACGCCAACCGTTCCTCCCGTGACCTCCACGCCTGCGCCATCGCCCACGGCAACCCCAACACCCACCGCGTCGCCGACGGTTTTGCCATCCGTGACCCCAACAAATTCCGATTTACTGGCGGCACTGCGGGGCAAAATCCTGTTCAAAACCAACCGCAATGGTCGGGTGGAAATTTTCCAGATGGATACGGACGGCTCAAATCAGCAACCGTTGCCCGTTGACCGGATATTTTTATACAATGATGCCGTTCGATGGGAAGCATTTTCGCCGAGCCACGGGCAGACGGTGGTGGTGCGCGGGTCGGGACAGTTCGATTTGTGGCTGGTTGATTTGGCGGCAGGCACGGAAAAACGGCTCACCAGCCACCCCGCCGCCGATTACGACCCCGTGTGGTCGCCCGCCGGAAACCGGGTGGTCTTTGTCTCCGAGCGCACGGGCAACGGCGATTTGTACCTGTATGATGTAGCAACCGGGAGGATGATTCGGCTGACCGATGATGTTGCAACTTTCGACAAACACCCGTCGTGGTCGCCGGACGGAGCGGCGCTGGTTTTTTGGTCGAATCGGGGGGGGATAAATCAGCCGCAAATTTGGCGACTAGACCTGTCCGGTGGGGAAATTCGCAATTTATCTCAAAATGAATTTGAGGATTGGGACCCGGTGTGGGTCAAATAACGGCGCAATCAGTTGTCCGGGGCGATAATCGGCAGGGAGATGGTGAAAGTGCTCCCTTCGTCCACCCGGCTGTCCAACCGAATTCTGCCGCCATGCCGTTCCACAATCGTTTTGACGATGGACAATCCCAGCCCGCTGCCGGGAATTTCGTTATGGGTGGGCGCGTGGGCGCGGTAAAATTTGTCGAATACCATGGGGATGTCATCGCTCGCAATGCCGATACCCGTGTCCTGCACCGAGATGTCGGCGTCGTTGCCGTTCTGCGCCAGCGAAAGGGAGACCGTGCCGTCCGAGTGGGTGTATTTGATGGCGTTCTCCACCAAATTGTCAATGGCGCGCGCGATGAGCGTCGGGTTGCCGTGCGTGACGACATGCGGCGCGGATACCGAGTAATTCAGCGTGATATTTTTCGCGGCGGCAATGGGTTTGAAGGTGCGGTAAGTATTTTCCACCATCTCTTCCAGCGAAATGTCGCAGGTGAAAAAATCTTTCAGGCTTTCCAGCCGGGTCAACTCCAGCAAATCTTTTATCAACCGGCGCATCTGGTCGGTGGCTTTGCCGATGGTTTCCAAATCTTCAATCTGGCGCGGCGAGAGTGCGCCATCCATTTTCACCAGTTCCACATGCCCTTTGATTGCCGCCAGCGGCGCGGATAAATCGTGGGTGAAGGTGGTGATGAATTCCGACTTCATTTTGTCCAACGTTTTCAGCGCCGAAATATCGTGCAGCAGCGTTAGCGTTCCCACCCGCGGAATTTCCACCACGCTGATGAGCATACTGCGCCCGTCCGGAAGCTCCAGCCCCTTGTCGGTGGCGGCGGCAGTGGAAATCAGTTCGATAATTTTTGAAACGGGCGTGACCTCTGCCAATGGTCGGTCTTGCCATGTGCCGGGTGCGATTCTCAGCGCGGTTTCTGCCGCCGGATTGGCGAAAATGACGCGATGATTGTCGTGATTGGTGACCAGAATGGCATCTTGCGTGCTGTTGATGATTGCCGAAAGCATCGCGCTTTCCTGCTCTTTTTCCTGAAACAGACGAGCGTTTTCCAGCGCAATGGCGGCTTGTCCCGCAATTGCGTTCAGCAGCGAAAGGTCATCGTCCCGGAAAAAGTTCGGTTCGGTGGCGTGGTTGATGGTGATGATGCCCAGTACATTTTTGTGCCGCCGAATGGGCGACGCCATCACCGAGCGGGCGCGGTAGGGTTGGTTGAAATAGGTGAGCCAGCGCGTATCGGCTTCCGTGTCGGCGATGATGTCGCCGCGCCCGTGTTTCAGCACCCATCCGGCAAAGCCGTCCGAAAGCACCTGCCCCATAATCATCTCCGCCTGCGCGTGAGAAATATCGCTTTTTTGCAGAATATAGCGGGAGACCCGTTGGTGTTCATCAAACAAAATCACCGAGCCGCCGGTAGCATTCAAATGTTTAACGGTGAGTGAAATGACACGCTGAAGAATTTTGTCCAAATCCAAATCGGTATTGAGTTCGTCGCTAATTTGATTCAACAATGATAATAATTCTTGCATAAATATGACCCTAGTACCGCTGTGTTCGGTTGTTTAGCGGGGTAAAAACGTTTCAAACACCATCGGTCGCAAGACCATGGTACTATAAGCCCATTATACCACAAAAAAGAGACCGCGTATAATTTGAACCGTTATTTTTCAGGGTGTTTCCGATGGGGTAATTTGTCATTTCGTCATTGTTCGGATAAGCTACAAGATTGAATGTTGAACAGAAAGGCAAGGATAAGGCATGTTTTTTGACCAAGTAAAAATTTTTGTGCAGGGTGGACACGGCGGAAACGGCTCCAGCGCGTTTCGGCGGGAAAAGTATGTCCCCTATGGCGGTCCCGCGGGTGGCAGTGGTGGGCGCGGTGGACACGTGATATTGAAGGTTGATGCACAGTACAATACGTTGGTGCAATTTAAACGAAAGAAACATTTCAAAGCGCCGGTGGGGGTGCATGGACGGGGCAAAAGTCAGCACGGCGCAATCGGCAACGATTTGATTGTGCCCGTTCCCCCCGGCACGGTGGTGCGCGATGCGGAGACCAACGCCATTTTAGCCGATTTGGTTGAGCCGGGGCAGACCTTTGTGGTGGCTCGTGGCGGCATCGGCGGGCGAGGGAATATCGCGTTCAAAACCTCCACCCGGCAGGCGCCCCGTTTGGCGGAGCGCGGGTTGCCCGGCGAAGAACGCTGGGTAATACTGGAGTTGAAACTCATCGCCGATGTGGGCATTGTGGGCGTTCCCAATGCCGGTAAAAGTACCCTGCTGGCGTCGGTGACGGCGGCAAAGCCGAAAATTGCCAATTATCCCTTCACCACGCTTCAGCCGAATTTAGGCGTGGTTTTGGTGGATGACCGCGATTTTGTGATGGCGGACATCCCCGGATTAATTGAAGGGGCGCACGAAGGCGCGGGATTGGGGCATCATTTTTTGCGGCATGTGGAACGCACCCGCCTGTTGATTCACGTGTTGGACGGCTTATCGCCGGACCCGCTCGCCGAATTCGAGAAAATTAATGATGAGCTGCGTTTGTTCAACCCGTTGCTGGCGGAAAAGCCGCAAATTCTGGTGCTGAACAAAAAAGACATCCCCACCGCCGCCGACCATTGGGACGCAGTGCAGCAAAAAGCGGAGGAACTGGGTATCCCCGCGCGCTTCATTTCGGCGGCGACGCAGGACGGCGTGCGCGACCTGATGCGGTTGGTGGCGGCGCAGTTGGCGGAAACCCACGACGTAGCCCCCGGTACGCCCGGTGTGCCCGCTGTCACCTTGAACCAACCGACAGTTGCGGACGAGCGGGTAGGTCGGCGAGCGGGGGGGGCCGGGGG
>CAZMXX010000268.1:0-5796 GCA_964570315.1 uncultured Anaerolineaceae bacterium
GCGCAGGCGTATTTTGCAGCGTGGGAAGGGCTGGATTTCCCCGCTATGTACCATTTGCTGACCGCCGAATCGCAACAGCGCGTCACAGAATCCGAATTTCAATCGCTACATTATCATGTATTCAACCAAGTCACAACTTTGGATGTCGCCATCACTCCGGAAACAATTTCCACGCAGACCGACCGCGCGGCGGCAACCTTTCGGGTGCTTTGGCAGACGGCGCTGTTCGGCGAAATGACCACCGAGCATGTGATGAATCTGCGGTATGTTGAGGATGGTTGGCGGGTGGTGTGGGACCCCGCATTGTTGATGCCCCAACTTGGGTATGGTATCACGCTGGTTTTTCAAGAGGAATCCGTGACGCGAGGCAATATTTTGGCGGCGGACGATTCGCCGTTGGCGGAAAACGGGCAAATCCTTTCGGTGGGGGTGGTGCCGGGATTGCTGGCGGACGCCACTGCCACCGCCGCGCAACTCAGCCGGATTTTGGGAAAGGATGTGGCTGTCGTCACCGCGCAGATAAACGCCGCCCGCCCCGATTGGTATGTGCCGCTCGGCGTGCTGGATTTGGAAACGGCGAGCCAATACGGCGACCTGCTGACCGCCACCCCCGGCATTGACGCGCGTGTGCGCACCGCGCGGGCATATCCGCAGGGCGATACCGCCGCGCACGTGGTCGGCAGGCTGGGCGTGATTCCGGCAGAGCAGGCGGAAAGTTACCGCAAGCAGGGGTATCGGGGGGATGAAATGATCGGGCAAATCGGCTTGGAAGCGTGGGGTGAGCCGTTTTTGGCGGGCAAACGGGGGGGGAAACTGATCACCGTCAACGCCGCCGGTGCCGTGAACGATACAATTGCGACCGCCGCCGCCGTCCCCGGTGGAAACATCCATCTGCACCTTGATATTCCCCTGCAAAAATATGCTGAGCAATTGCTGGGCGCGCGCACGGGCGCAATTGTGGTCACCAAAGTGACCGGCGAAGTGCTGGCAATGGCGACATATCCCCGCTACAATCCCCAATCTTTCGCCACCGGCGTGGATACGGACACGTGGGCGGCACTGCTGAACGACCCCCTTTCGCCATTGCTGAACCGCGCCGCGCAGGGTACGTATCCGCCCGCCTCCGTCTTCAAAATTGTCAGTATGGCGGCGGCGATGGAAAAACTCGATATGAGTCCCGAAAAAACATTCGTCTGCAACGGCATTTGGTACGGCTTGGGCGAAAATTTTCCCAAAGAATGTTGGCTGAAAACGGGGCACGGGATTATCTCGCTGCGGGATGGATTGACCCAAAGTTGTGACGTGGTTTTCTACGAGGTCGGGAAAGCGTTGCATGAAAAAGACCCCTCCCTTTTGCCGGAGATGGCGCGCGCCTTCGGGCTGGGCACATCCACGGGGATTTTGGGGGTGGATGACGCGGCGGGGCTGGTGCCGGATGACGCATGGAAGCGAGCCGTCCGCAATGAACCCCTCTACGTGGGCGATATGGTCAATATGGCAATCGGGCAGGGCGATGTACTGGCGTCCCCTCTGCAAATCAGCCAATTAATCACCGCGATTGCCGCCAACAGCACCATTTATCGTCCGCAGTTGCTGCGCCGACTCAGCTCTCAGACCACCGGCGACCAATTTTTCCCCGCAGAAGTTGCCCGCACCGCGCCCCTCACCCCCTTCACGCTGGCAAATATCCAGCAGGCGATGATAGGGGTGGCGCACGGTCGGCGCGGCACTGCCCGCGCCGCCTTCGATGGCGTGGGGTTCACCGTGGCGGGAAAAACGGGGACTGCCGAAACGGTCATTGACGCGCCGCACGCATGGTTCGCCGGGTACGCGCCTGCCGAATCGCCGGAAATTGTGGTGGTGGTCATGCTGGAAAACGCCGGGGAAGGCTCGGTGCAGGCGGCGCCACTCTTCCGCAAAATGGCAGAAGCGTATTTTTACGGCGTTTAATCACCTCAAACAAACAAATTCTATCTGATTGTGGGAAATGGGTTGACAACCGATTAATCGGTATGCTATAATCAAACCGTTAAAAGCCTTCGCGGGCTTCATACATCATTAATATAAGCCAGGCTTTTTCTATTCGCCCGCCTGGCTATTATATTGTAAAAAAAAGTAATTCGTGCTACGAAATAAATGAAGGTAGGCATGACAGAAAAAGAGACACTACAAGCAGTTGAAGAACCCTCTATCCCTCAGAACCCGGAACAGGAAGAAATTCCTCCCCTTGAGTTGTTGCTTCAAAAAGCGACGCGGCAGGGGTATTTGGTTTCTGATGATTTATTAATCGCAATCCCGGAAGCAGAAGAAAATATGGATCAGTTGGAAGAATTGTTCATCCAACTGGTCAGTCAGGGCATCGAAGTTTATACCAGCGCGGAAGAAGCCGAAGAGGAACAAAAACTGAAGAAAGCCGGTGCAGCCAAAAAAGAAGAAGTGGAAATTGACCCCTTTGATTTGAGCGCCATCGCCGCCGACGACACCATCAGCCTGTATTTGAAGGAGATGGCGCGTGTGCCGTTGCTCACCACCTCGGAGGAAACCACCCTCGCGCGCAGTTTGGAACAGGGGCGCAAAGCTGAACTGGAACTGCGGAAGATGAAAAGCGGCGCCGACCTCGACCGTATGGACGAATTGAAATCCATCGTCCGCGCCGGAAACCGCTCGCGCGACCATCTCATCAAGGCGAATACCCGTTTGGTGGTCAGTATTGCCAAGAAATATATGGGGCAGGGTGTGCCCTTTTCCGACTTGATTCAAGAGGGCAATCTCGGTTTGATGAAAGCCGTGGAAAAATTCGATTATCACCGTGGATACAAATTCAGCACGTATGCCACTTGGTGGATTCGACAGGCAATCACCCGCGCGCTCGCCGACCAGGGGCGCACCATCCGCGTGCCGGTGCATATGAGCGACCGCATTCGCAAACTCCATCAGGTTTCGCGCCGGTTGGAGCAGGAATGGGGGCGCAAGCCGACGCCGGAAGAATTGGCGGTCGAGTTGGAGCTTGAACCTTCAAAAGTCCGCTGGATGCTCCGGGTGAGCCGTCACCCCGTATCGCTGGAACGCCCCGTCGGGGAGGAAGAAGACAGCGAATTGGGCAACTTCATCGAAGACGAGGACGCGCCGACCCCCCCGGACGCGGCGTATCACCATTTGTTGCAGGAAAAATTGGAAGATGTGCTTTCGACCCTGACCCCGCGCGAGGCGCGCATTCTGCGGTTGCGCTTCGGATTGCAAAACGGCAGGAGCTACACGTTGGAAGAAGTGGGTAAAAAGTTCGGACTCACTCGTGAGCGCATCCGCCAAATTGAAGGACAGGCACTCCGGAAACTCCGCCATCCGCGCCGCTCGCGGCAGTTGCGGGATTATTTGGCATAAATTACACAGATATTCCATTTCAGAGAGTGAAGGAGAGTAAAAATGCATGAAAAAAGTATTGAGTTGCTCAATAAAGCCGTCGCAGATGAATTATCGGCAGTACATCAATATATGTATTTCCATTTCCACTGCGATGACCAGGGGTATGACCTGTTAGCCGGTCTGTTCAAAAAAACCGCCATCGAAGAGATGATGCATGTGGAACGCTGCGCGGAAAGAATTTTGTTCCTGCACGGTGAAATAGAAATGACCCCCGCCGTGGGCGTGCAAAAACTGCACGATGTGCGCGCAATGCTGGAGCTCGCCCGCAAAATGGAAGAAGACAGCGCCAGAGATTACAATCTGTGGGCGAATGAATGTTCCGCGAATGCAGATTCCGCCTCGAAGAAGATATTTGAGGGCTTGGTGGAAGAGGAAGAACGCCACTTCGACCAATTCGACACCGAATTGGAGAATATCGACAAATTCGGCGAACGGTATTTGGCGCTGCAATCCATCGAGCGGAGCAAAACCATTTCCACGATGGGGATGGTTTAACGCCGGTTTGAACGGTAATTTTGTTGCAAATAGAAACGGTCGGGCGAAAAACCCGACCGTTTTTTCTGTTTATCTCAGTTTCGATAGTCTCCCCGTTGAGTGTTGCAAGTTGCCATTGTGCCGAAATGAACCGCGAAGGCGCAAAGAACGCCAAGTTTTTTGTTTTCCTGCTTTTTTGCTTGGTGACCTTGGCGGCTTCGCGGTAAATTCAACGTCTGTTTTGCAACAACACCCAAGCGGGAGACTACCGAATTCAGGTTGTCCGATTTACTTTTCGCCCGCGTCCACCGCGCAGCGAAACCCCACATTGTTGTAAAAGAGGAAATCCCCGTCCAACCGCGCAATTGCATGGGCAATGGTGGCGTCGTTCACCCAACTTGCCCCGCGCAGAACCCGCCATTTCCCCGAGGCGGGGTTTTCCCGCCCATCGTCAGGGCGATACGGATACGGGCGATAGAGCGAGCTTGTCCATTCCCATACATTGCCCACCATATCCACCACCCCTTCGGGGGTGTCACCCTGCGGCGAAAATGTCCCCACCGGGCACGTGCCGCCCCATTCGGCTTCCGCAGAGTTGCAATGGTTCAGCAGAAATTCGTTCCCCCACGGGTATCGCCGCGCCGAGAATCCGCGCGCCGCCAATTCCCACTCGGCTTCAGTGGGTAATCGTTTTTGCGCCCACGCCGCGTATGCCAGCGCATCCTCCCATGTCACCAGCACCACCGGATGCTCGTCTTTTCCTGCCGGAAAGGTGCGGGTGTCGGCGTTCCAATTGTAGCCGTTTGTGTTGCACCACGGCACATCATAATTGGGAACAGGGTGTCCGGTGGCGTCGATGAATTTTTTGTATTCCGCGTTGGTGACCTGCCAACGGTCGATATAAAAACTGGCAATGGAAACCGTGTGCGCCGGTTTTGCATTTTCTGCGTCCACGTCGCTGCCCATAGTGAACTCCCCGCCTGCCACAAAAACCATTTCCTTTTTGTCGTCGGGCCAAATAATTGTTTCAAGTTCGTTCGGGTCTTGGTTTGCCATGATTTTCTCGCTTACACCATTCGATTTTTTCACAAATTGTCACTTGCACATCCTACCAAATTCTGCGAATAGTGCAAAATATCAGCGCACTTCCACATCGTACACCAGCACACACCCGCCCAGCCAAATGTGGTCTCCCGGAACGAGCGTGTGAGTTTGCCCCGGCATCATCAGTTCCCCATTGATTTTTGTGCCGAAACCGCTCCCCATATCTTCAATCAGCCATTGGGATGAGTCAGCCCGGTAGGATAACATCGCGTGTCGCCGCGATACTTTTTCGGCGATAGCGCCCAACCGGGAGAGGTCAATATCGGCGGTGAAATTCACGAAACGGTCGCTCCGCCCGATGACCTGCGTCGCCCCCGGTTCGAGCGGGTGAATTTCGCCGGTGCCGGCAATCATCAGCCGGTGTTGCAGGTTTGGATATTGCGCCAACCGTTGCACCCAGCCGGGCATGATGCCGTAGCGCAGTGTCACCTGCCCCAGCATCAGGGTATCCCCTTCGTACAATCGGCGGGTTGTGCCCAGCGAGAGCTTCTGCCCGTTGATGATGATTCCGGCGCGGCTGCCCATCTCTTCGATGAAGTGGATACCCCCCGTGCCGGAAATGCGGGCGTGGCGGCGGGAAATTGAGGCATGGTCGCCATCTTCAAAGGTCAAATCCACATCAGGGGGAATGCCGAACGTGGGGTCGTAGCGTCCCAAAACCACCGCCCCGTCCCCCGGCAGCGCAACGTGTCGCCCGCTGTCGGGGAGGGTCACCCAATAGCGTCGCCCGCTTCTGCGGGCGTTGCTGATTTCGCGGCGTGTACCTTGGTGCCTGTCTCTCACACTCATCTCCGA
>CAZMXX010000269.1:0-1062 GCA_964570315.1 uncultured Anaerolineaceae bacterium
CTACGGGGGTGGGGGAGGGGGTGGGTAGCGCCACCGGCGGCATACCGCAATCTTCGAGGCAGCCCAGGGTGACGGTGTAACCCTCCGTGCTGATGTAGGTCACAGGCACGGAGGGGGCGGGGACATCGACAACGCTCGATTGTGGCGAAGCAGGCGGGAACATACGCGGCGCTACAAATATCGCGCCGAGAACGATTAAACAGAAGAAAAGAACGATTACTAAAATTCGCTTTCGCATAAGCCGCGCTCCGGGAAAACAGAAAAGCCCACAACGCAAGAGGAAAGGATGTCCTTCCTTTGCATTGTGGGCTGTCTATTTCCCTTATCACGACCACAGTGATTTACGAATTTAGCTTGCCCATAGGCTATTAACTTGATACTCACATTATACGTTATTTTCGAGAAATTGCAAGTGCCTCATCACCTGATTTCCATGTGTATGCCACCTGTACTATACCCGGAATAAACACCACTGTCGTCAGGATAGGTCGTTCCTTCAAACAAGCACGGATTCATGGTCTTGAACCTGAACAGCAACTTGGTTAAGCCGCCGGTGTTCAGGGCAGAGATGGGAATATCATACGAACACAGCATCAGCGATACACCAAATTCGTTGGTGGTGGGTGTACATGTTCCGCCGCCCGCGCCATCAATGGTTGCCAGGGCGATAACCCCACCTGTCCGGGCGTTGACCAGTTGGTCGGCGATACCCGGAATTACGTAGCTACTGTCCACTGCGAATCCGTCCGCCCACGTACCGGCGTAGATTTCCACCGGATTCACTAACGCCGGATTGAGTGATGTTTCAGCGGTTGTAATCACCAGCGTCGCCTGCACAGGGGAAATGGTGCCGGTAAAAGCGGTGTAGAACTCCAGCCCGAAAGCGGGACGCCAATCGTACCCATACAACCCTATTATAGATATAAACCTTTTAGACAAAACAACGTTCATATAATTGTTATCTGCCTCAGACACGCCTGAATACGTTGCAACATCATCGAGTGTCCATGTAGAGCAATCATCGTTTGGCAACGCCGCGTTTGTTTGTATACTCCGCGCCGG
>CAZMXX010000269.1:1162-4501 GCA_964570315.1 uncultured Anaerolineaceae bacterium
GGTGACGATGTTCAGGAATAACGACTGCGGCGCGGCGGCGATGGTCAGAGAAACGCCCACAGCCAAAATTATCGTAAAAATAAGGACAATCAATAATCGTTTCAACATAATTTCACCTCGCAAAAAATTGCAATATCATACCTTTTTCGCGTGTTCTTCAAGGATGTCTGCTATCAACTGGTTCAGGCTTTTGCCTGTTGCCGCCGCTTGTGCGGCGAGATAGGCGTGCAATTCCGGGGATACACGTAAGTTGAATTTCCCGGAGAATGTTTTTCGCGGTGCAACTCCATTTGCCTCACATTCGGCAAGATATGCCGTCAGTTTTTCTTCGGCTGCCGCCCGCAGCATATTGACATCGGTTGCCTCAAAGGTGAGCGGTGTTGCTGTTTCAAGGAATTTCCCTTGCAATACATTACGGTTTGGGTCGTATTCGATTACTGCACGGTAACCGTGGACGGTCAGTATGTTCTTCATACTGCGATAGTACCACATTTTAGTACCACTGTCAAGAATGGTACTATATTTTGGTACTATTTTCCCGTTGACATCGCGGTGCGGTAACACCGCGCCACCGAATTAGGGGGCAAATGTCACATATTATATCGCTTGCCCCCTAACTGCGCCCAGCCAAATCCGCACTTTTCCTCGTTGGCAATGCGCTCAGTGGCAATATCTTACCAGAATAGAAACACAAAAGCCCGCAAAACACAAAATGCTGCGTTTTGCGGGCTTTTTGCTTTGCAAAAGTCAAGCGATTTCTTTGTCCCCTCTTGCTATGTACTCCAACGCCGCTTGAACAATGAATCCTGACCGGGTTTTCCCTATTTCCGCAGCACGTTTGTCCATAAGCACCAAAAATCGTTCCGGCACGGTGATATTGACCCGCTTAGTTGCGCCTGATAACTTGCTCAAATCCACATCAACCAATGCCCATACACCATCGGCATAGTCCGGATTCCGGCGATGTTCTTCAAGAGACATCGGGACAGGAATTGATTCACCATCCACCAGCATTCCTTCCAGATGGCATTCAATGGCTTCAACTGCGTTATCCAAAGCCTCGTCCATTGTTATACCCGCACTGAAGCAGCCGGGCAAATCCGGCACAATCACGCCATAATCGCTGTCCTGGTCTTTGTGTATTACAACCGGGTATCGCATCAGTTCACCTTCCGTATCTTTTTGACCAGTTCCAACCTGCTTGCCGGTAGATACTTTTGAGTGTCCCAATTGGCAAGTCTCTTTTGGGGTGCGGCACTGTTACCCGCCCCGGTTTTTCGGGATGTTTGTATTGGTGGTGGCTACCGCGAATATGCACAAGTATCCACCCATCTTTTTTCAGTTTTTTGATGACATCTCGACTGGTCATGTAAATATTATACATACTATACACACTTTGTCAAACACAACGCCTTCCCGCCGGTGTTGGAAAGACCGCCCGGCGGCGTTTCTCGCCACCGAATTAGGGGGCAAACCACACACATACACCACCTTTGCCCCCTAAGCGGGAGCGCGTCACCGCTCCCAACCGAACCGCCGTTCAAATGGCGGCATCGCTCGCACCGCCTCGATGGTCTCGTACTTCGTGCCGGTGAGCTTCGAGTAGTACCAGCCGTTTTCCTCAAATTGCATATTACCCGCTGCCGATACCAGCCAGGGCGTGACCGCAAAGAGATAATCCGGCAACGGCTTGCCGTCTGACAACACACCGGTCCTGAACCAGTTGAACATCTCAACGTGATAGTCCCGATGCATCGCCGGGGTAATACGCGGGTAGCGCCCGTCTTCCAGAATACTGGTTGCCCAGCCGCCTTCACCCACTATCATCGGCGGCACAAACCCGACCTCAGCCTGCCACACCTGGGCGTATTTCTCGAAACACAAAACCGAAGTATTGTAGTCAGTTTCGATGGTTGAGCCGGTGTCCCCCTGATTCAACGGGTCATAGGGATAGGCGGGGGGATGATTTGAGCCATAGCAATGCGGTACAAAAAAGGCTTCCGAGAAAAGATAATCCTTGTTTTGCGTCTTGATGTCCCGCATCAAAGCCGTGAGATTGGCAACATCAACGTCTTGGAAGCCCACGTAGCCTCCCGCTTGGTAAACTGCATCGGCGGCTTGGATGAAATTGCGCCGGTACAAACCCATGTCCGCCGCACCATCCCACTCCTGCCCCACCGTCGGTTCGTTATAAAGCTGAATGTAAGGGGGCATTCCGTATTCATACAAAATGGCAATGTCGCGCTCGACACGATAAGGCGGGTAGGTCTCATTGGGACGCAGCGCCGGTCTCCAGACCACCATAATTCCTGCGTCTTTGAACGCTTTTGCCGCCTCCCGCAATGTTTTTTCATTGTTGTAATAAACAGTCGCCCAGCGCATATCAAGTTCTTTCAGATGGTAAATGAACAGATTCAGGGCGTATTCATTGAACGCGCCTACCGGCAGGAAATGCAATCCCAGTCCGTTATCGTGTTCGGGTCTTGGAAATTCATTGAGCGCCAGTCTTGGCACAACCGTTCCCGCCGACGGTATTTGACGGGGACGGGGGAATATCCAGTCAGCCGGCACCACCCGGAGCGGCTCGCGCGGCAACGGCACGCCTCGTCCCGCACCTTCCTGAAACACCACCCGATACGAGTAATGCCCGAAAGTATTGCCCCGGCTTGAACACGGGTCGTCCGGCAGGTCAGTACGCAGTCCGACCGCACGAGGGCTGCCGCCCGATGCGCCATCCACTTCAATCGTCCACTCACCGCCCCGTCCGGGTCCGGCAATGAGCGAAAACTCCGCCTTGCCCTTGTTTTTGTCCCCGGAAAACCCGTATATCGGGTGCTGCCCGTCGGCGGTGTTAAATAGCAGTTTCACTCCGTCCAGCGGACGACCGTCCTTGTCCCGCACTTCTACAAACAGGTTCGCCATGCCCCGATTCTCGTCACAAGATAGTCGCCGATATTCCGCTACGCCGAAATCATAGGGATTTTCAACCGCTTTGGCGGCAACCGATGCCCCGACCGGAGCGGCGGCAATTGTCCCGTCAAAATTCTTCCGCGCCTCAAATTCCGCTTCGCTCTCGCCCGGCAACCGCACCGGCGATAATCGCCCGGCGTAGGTATCCGACACCTGCACCGGCTCCGCCCCGCCAACTTCCGCTGCCGTCATACGCGGTCTGATTTCCACCACCGCGTTCCCAAATGGAGACAACGCCAGAATTTGCCCGGCAATATCCACGATTGCCGGGCGACTGGCAATATTTTTTATCAGGTAGCGATTCGCAGCCGCCAGCGGGTCGGGCATAATACGGATGGCATCACTCCCCCCCGCCATCTGAAACCGTTG
>CAZMXX010000269.1:4601-5788 GCA_964570315.1 uncultured Anaerolineaceae bacterium
TTGGTCATAAACCGCTTCGTGACCGGCGGATAACGCGCATCCTGATTGTCGCCAATAAGCCAGCCGCCTTCAGTGGCAATCACCGGCGGCACGTAACCGATTTCCTGCCTGAAAATCTCGGCATAAGCGTAGATTTTATAGAAACCGTTGCTGTCATCCATTAACCCCGTCCCGTTTGGGTTCGGACGCGCTCGTGCCTCGTTCAACCCTTGAATCAAGTCACCCCCGATGCCATAGCGGTCAACCTCTGCCTGTGACACCGGCAACTGCGCTTGGCTCACCGTATCACGGGGATAATCAAAGTAATGATTCAAGCCGTAGTTATGCACTGCCAGCCATGTGCCGCCACCGCACAGCGCCTGATACGCCAGGTCATCACCATTTTCCGCCCGACGGCGCACTTCCCGCAGGAAGGTTCTGAAGAAGTCCATATCTTCCCAGTGCCCGCCCGGCGCCAGGGCGGGGGTGGACGGGTAACCACCCCCGCCCTGCACGGCTGCCGCCGCCGGTATCCAGACATCCGCCACATGCCCGATGTCTATACTCGCCCCCAACGCCCATTCCCCCAGCAAGTTCGGCTCATTGTAAAGCTCGAAGTAGGGTGCGCCGCGCTGCCGGTAATGCGCCACCATCCGCCGCACATCCGGCGGATACAACGGCTCCATATCATTTTCCTGCACCCGGATAATGGGCATCATATCTGCGCCGACCAGTGAATCAACCACACTGTCCATTGCAAAACTCGTCCCCCGATTCAGGATTTTCACCCACTTGATGTTCATCTGTTTTAGCTCGTTAGTGAAAAACGATACCGCCGCCGGTTCCTGCGCTTCCGCACCGGGTCCCCAGTGAATTCCCCAGCCGTTATCATTGACCGGGCGAGGGAACGCCGAAATCGGCAATGGAGATGTGCAGAGCGGGGCAGGAGATTGCGCTGCGACCGGCCACACAAATACCAAACATATAAGCGCTGTTGCTAGGGTGAGTTTAACTGTTGTCACAATTCCTCCGCGAGGTCAAAGCAAAAAACGACCTCCGGGCGCGAAGCTATACACTTCACATCTCGGAGGCCGTCTATTTTCCTTACCACCCCTGCAAGGATGGTTTACGAATTTAGCTTGACCACAGATTAAGATAATTGTAGTGTACTTTATTTCACGCCGGATTGCAACTTATCCGCCTGCCAT
>CAZMXX010000270.1:0-5781 GCA_964570315.1 uncultured Anaerolineaceae bacterium
GGGCAACCGCGCGGTGGTGCATTATACCACCGGCGCGCAGGCGCTGGAAGTGGAAATTGATATGGAGACCGGCAAGCTGGAAGTCATCAACGCCGTGTCTGCGTTTGATATGGGGCGCGCCATCAACCCGGATTTGGTGCATATGCAGATGGAAGGCGGGTTTGTGCAGGGACTCAGCTCCGCCATTTTTGAAGTGATGCAACTGAAAGACGGCTACATGCAAAACCCCAGTTTTGTGGATTACCGCATCGCCACCGCCACCGATGTGCCGCGCAATATGACCACCATCATCGTGGAAGAACCGCAGGATGACGGTCCCTGGGGCGCGCGCGGAGTGGGCGAACACCCGATGGTTCCCACCATCGCCGCGCTGGCAAACGCCATCTATGATGCCGTCGGCGTGCGGTTGGACGGACCGCCATACTCCGCCGAAAGGATATATCTGGCAATGCTGGAAGCGGGCGTGGTATCATAAGCCGCTCGGCGCAATCATTAAAATGAAATAACCCATTGCAGAAGAGGCGGCTTACGAGCCGCCTCTATGCAACCATAACAAAAATCACAGGAACATATTATGTCCAAACCGCTTGAAAATATCGAAACGAAACTCATTCACGCCGGGGAAATGCACCCGCGCCCGGCGGGCGCCATCAACCTGCCGATATTCCAATCCTCCACCTTTGAAAGCGACCCCGACAACCGCGATTACGGCGCTCAGCGATATATGCGCCTCAGCAACACGCCGAATCACACCGTTCTGCATGACAAGCTCGCCGCGCTGGAAAACGCGGAAGCCGCACTGGTTGCCGCCAGTGGGATGGCAGCCATCTCCACCGCTTTGCTGACGGTACTTTCCGCGGGCGACCATCTGCTAGCGCTGGGCGGCGCATACGGCGGCACACACTCTTTCATCACCCATGATTTGCCGACCTTCGGCATTTCTTTTGGTTTCATTGACGGCAACGCCCCCGAAACATGGGCGGCGCTGCTGCGCCCGAACACCAAAGCCATCATCACGGAAAGCATCACCAACCCGCTGCTGCAAGTCCCCGATTTGGAGGCGGTGGTCGCCTTCGCCCAAAAACACGGACTGGTGTCACTCATCGACAATACCTTCCCCTCGCCGGTGAATTTCCGCCCGCCGGAATGGGGCTTCGACCTGTCGCTGCACAGTGCCACCAAATACCTCAACGGTCATTCCGATATTGTGGCGGGAGCAATCATCGGGAAAAAATCGCTGGTGAAAAAAATCCACGCCAAATTGAACCATCTGGGCGGCTCGCTGGATACGCACGCCTGCTATCTGCTCTACCGGGGGATGAAAACGCTCAGTGTGCGCATGCGGCATCACAATGAAAGCACGCCGAAAATCGCGGAATTTCTGGCGGCACATCCCAAAATCAAAAAGGTGAATTATCCGGGATTGGAAAGCCATCCGTACCATGAACGCGCCAAAAAGCTATTCGACGGCTTCGGCGGTATGCTCAGTTTCGAGGTGCATGGCGGCACGGATGCCGCCGCGAAACTCGTTGAACGGGTGGCGCTGCCCGTCAGCGCGCCGAGTCTCGGCGGGGTGGAGACGCTCATCACGCGCCCGGCAACCACCTCGCACGCCGGGATGTCGCCGGCGGAACGCGCCGCGCTCGGCATTTCAGACAGTCTCGTCCGCTATTCGGTCGGGCTGGAAGCCACAGAGGATTTGATTGCCGATTTGGAGCAGGCTTTAGCCGGGATTTAATATCGTCACATTGGAGGGATTATGGCTGAAAACACCCCCCGGTCACACCGGGATTTACTGGATGAACTGGCAACCCATCGCACGAAGATTGAATCGGGCGGCGGGGAAAAACGGGTGGACACCCAACACAAAAAAGGGAAATTGACCGCTCGCGAGCGCATTAATTTGTTGTTGGACAGCGGCAGTTTTCAGGAAGTGGACGCATACATCACGCACCGGCACAGCGATTTCGGCATGGCGGAAAAACGCCACCCCGGCGACAGCGTCATCACCGGTTTCGGGAAAATTCACGGGCGGCGAGTGTGCATCTATTCGCAAGATTTCACCGTGCTGGGCGGCTCATTCTCCGAAGTGCAGGGGCAGAAAGTTGCCAAAATTATGGATATGGCGATGGATGCGGGCGTGCCCGTCATCGGATTGAATGACTCGGTGGGGGCGCGAATTCAAGAGGGCGTGTACAGCCTCGCCGCATACGCCGAGCTGTTTTGGCGCAACACCCAAGCCAGCGGCGTCATCCCCCAAATCAGCGTGATGCTCGGTCCGTGCGCAGGCGGTTCGGTCTATTCTCCCGGACTGACCGACTTTGTGCTGATGGCGCGCGGAACCAGCCATATGTTCATCACCGGTCCGGAGGTCATCAAAACCGTAACCCGCGAAGAGGTCGATTTGGAAACCCTCGGCGGGGCGATGACCCACAGCGCGGTGAGCGGCGTCGCCCATTTCACGGCGGATGATGAGCAATCGACGCTGGAACTCACCCGAAAATTACTGAGCTATCTCCCTTCCAACAATGCCGAACCCGCGCCCGCCGTCGAACCGACCGACCCGGCGTGGCGACTCGATGAAAGCCTGAACACCATCATCCCCACCGACCCCAGCACCGCTTACGATATGCGGGATGTCATCCGCACCGTGGCGGACAAAGGCAGTTTTCTGGAAGTGCATGAACATTTCGCGGAAAATGCCATTGTGGGTTTTGCCCGGCTGCACGGGCAGGTGGTGGGCATTGTGGCGCAACAGCCGCTGGTGCTAGCCGGCGTCATTGATATTGACGCGTCGGACAAAATGGCGCGGTTCATCCGCTTCTGCGACGCTTTCAATATCCCGCTCATCACTTTTGTGGATTCGCCCGGCTTTCTGCCCGGCGTCAATCAGGAACACAGCGGCATCATTCGCCACGGGGCAAAAATTGTGTACGCCTATTCAGAAGCGACCGTCCCCAAATTAACCGTGGTGACGCGCAAGGCATACGGCGGCGCATATATTGTGATGGCGAGCAAATACATCCGCACCGATATGGTGTATGCGTGGCCCACCGCGAAAATCGCGGTGATGGGCGCAGAAGGCGCGGTGAACATTTTGCACCGGAAATCGCTGGCTCAGGATGAGGCGGGCGCGGCACAACGGGCAAAACTGGTGGCAGAATTTCAGGAAAAATTCTCGACCCCCTATGCCGCCGCCGCCAGCGGACATGTGGACGATGTCATCGCCCCCGCGGAAACACGTTCAAAATTGATTGCCGCCTTGGAATTGCTGCGCGACAAACAAGTTTCATCCCCGCCCAAGAAGCACGGAAATATTCCCCTGTGAGCTACCCAACGCTAAAGCAGTTGGGCTTCCGGTTTCATCGAGACAGCCTGGCGGGAATTTCCCAATCAGGTCTTACGTTCTCTCTACCGGCGTACCTTCCGGGCGCTCCGCCCGTAGCTTCTTTCAAAATATTCTTTGCGGCGTTCTCGTCTCGCTTGTGGACTGCGCCGCAGCCAATACACACCCATTTGCGTTCCGAAAGTCTGAGGGATTGATGCTTTTCACCGCAAACGCTGCACAATTTAGACGAAGGGAAAAACCGCCCCACCTTCTCAATATGGCAACCATACCACGCGCCCTTGTACGTCGTCTGCCGCACAAACTCACCCCATCCGGCATCCTGAATGGACTTTGCCAAGCGGGGGTTTTTCAGCATCCCCGCAACATTCAAATTCTCGAAGCCGATGAGCCGGTTTTCCTCAACCAGTCTGCGGCTGAGTTTGTGCTGAAAATCGCGGCGTTGGTTGGCAACTTTTTCCGCCTGCCGCGCCAGTTTAAGCCGCGCCTTTCGTCTCCCCGCGCTTCCCTTCTTCTTGCGCGAAAGTTGACGTTGCAGACGGTTCAACTTGCACTCCGCCTTCCTGAGATACTTTGGCGCGGAGACAGTCTCCCCCTCGGACGTGGTGATGAAGTCAATCAGCCCCAAGTCAACGCCGATTTGCCCGCCCGCATACGCCGGTTCGTCTATCTCCACCACACACTGAATCGAAATGAAATACTTGCCGCTTTTGGTTTTCGATACGGTCAGGTTTTTCATCTTCCCTTCAATAGGGCGGTGGAAAATAGTACGCACCCAGCCCACTTTGGGCAAGTAGGTCTTGGCACCCTTCACCTTGAAGCGCTGGGGATAGCGAATGGATTGCTGACCACGTTTCTTTTTGAAGGTGGGATAGCCCCCGCGTCCTTCAAAGAAATTGATATAGGCGCGGTCAAGGTCTTTAAGTTTTTGCTGCAACACCTGGCTATCAGCCTCTTTGAGCCATTCGTAGCCTTCGCCGCGCTTGAGGCGCGTCAGGGCATCGGTTGTCTCCCGGTAGGACAAGCCCTTGCCGGTTTCCCTGTAGTGCATCCGGCGCAAATTCAACCCCCAATTATAGACAAAGCGGGCGTGTCCGAATTGCACCGCCAGCGCCTCTTGCTGGGCGCGGTTGGGGTATATCCTGAACTTGTACGCCTTCTTGACCAACATCATTTACCCTTCTGGTCTTCAATGTACCGTTTGACAACTTCCAGTGATACCGTTCCCACTGTAGAGATGAAACGGGAACGAGTCCACAGTGAGGGCAATCGGCTTTTCATCCGTGGGAACTCCTTGCGAATGGTGTGCGCGGTATACCCCTTGATTTGGCGGACGATTTTATCAATGCCAATTTGGGGATTGACATCGAGGAGCAAATGAACGTGATCCGGCATCACTTCCATATCCGGCACGCGATACCCGTATTCTTCTTGCTTCTCCAGAAGCAGTTCCTTGAGACGGGTATCAATCGGGGGTGTCAATACCTTGCGCCGGTATTTAGGGCAAAAAACAACGTGGTACTGGCAGCTATAGACCAACGTGCGGGTGTGATGATACTCTTTTACCGGCTTAACTATATCCATAATAACCTTCCGAAAATATCAAGTAATATGGATACACATTCTACCATAATAGGCGCTATTTAACAAAAAACAGAACACGTGTTCCAACACATCCAAACACCCTGAAGGGATGTTTGGGCAGAATCTCAAGCCCTTATATCCCACCTCGCCTGTGCCCCGGATGGGGTAAAAGATGGTGGGCTTTACGGGCTGTTCCGTAACGGAGGTGTGCTTTGTCAGATTTATTGCAACAAGGATTGATTCTCAGCGCATTTGGCATGGGCTTGACCTTTGCCGGGCTGGGGTTGCTGGTGGTGCTGATGTTGATACTGGAACGGGTTTTCCGCCAGCGAAAACTTGTGCCGGATTCCGTCCCCACCGACGCCCCCAAATCGGCATCGCTGGCGAGGGACACGCGCGACGAAGAAATCATCGCCGCCATTGCCACCGCGCTGACCTACCTGCGCGGATTGGATGTTTCGCAGGGGAATATCGGCGCATCGCTGGAAAAAGGACACGGGCGTTGGTGGGAACGCGGACTCATCCACAAACACCAATCCCGCATGAAATTTCACGGAGGGAGACGATAACATGCAACAATCAGTCAATCGGCGAGTGAAAATCACCGTCAATGGCAAAGCTTTTCTGGTTGAGGTGGGCGATTTGAACAAATCTCCCATCTCGGTCACGGTGAACGGGCAACCTTATTTGGTCACCATAGAATTTGCGTCAAGGGTACTCCCCCATTGATGGGGGAGAGGAATTGACGCTAACCTCCTTTCATTCTTCTGTTAATTTGACAACTCCGAACCAAGATAGTACACTTGTTCTATGGACATCAAGCGTACCCGACACGCAGCCTACAATATCAA